>BJHC01000001.1:0-21164 GCA_014191535.1 Cyanobium sp.
TTCAGCGCGGCCGCCACCACGCGGTAGTCAGGGTCTTGCAAAAGACCCAGCAACAGCTCACGGGCTACAGCTGCCTGCGGCGATGACCCACGCACCACCCACCCAAGGCACTCCGCACCGCTGAGCCGCACCGTGCCATCGAGGTCGTCGATCGCAAGACCCGCCAACTCCAGAAGGTGCTCGGGCTTCACATCCGGCAGCTCAACCAGGGCCGAGAGGATGCTGCAGCGCAGCAACCAGGCGGTATCACGCCGAAACGTCTCCAGTAACAGCGGCCAGGCGGTGGCGTACCCATGCTTCACCAGGGCGTTGGCCGCCTCGGCACGCACGTTGGGGTCGCTGTCGTGCTCCAAAGCCTCCACCAACGCTTGGCGACAGGCGGGGGTGTGGATCCATCCCAATCCAGAACAACTCAGGGCGCGGACCGTAAAGGCCTGCTGGCGCAGCCCCAACAACAGCAAGGGCTCCGCATCGGATGGGGGGCAGCCGCGCAACTGAGCCAACGCCGGCATGGCGCGGGCGGGATCCCCGGATGCAATGGCAACACGAAGACGTTCCAAGTCCATGGGGGTCATGCCGGCGCTGGCAGGACCCGCTCAAGGGCCAGGGCGGCTCGCCGCCGAATCACCTCACCATCGGCGGCTGGTCCTTGACGCAAGCTCTGCAACGCCGCAAGCAGCGCTTCCCTGAGGGCCAGCAGCTCCGACCATGCGGCGGCGTTTTGCATGAACAAGGTCTCGAGGGCAGCTACCACGGCGTAGCGCACCACCCATTCGCCATCGCTACAGGCCGCCAGCAAGGCTGTTGTGCAGCGCTCCAGCACCGTCTGCCGCTGCTCCGGAGACAGCCCATGCAGATCCAAACAGCCCAATCCACGTGCAGCAGCCCTGCGCACACTGGGGCCGATATCCCCCGCCAACGCCTGCTCCAGCAGATCGAGAGCGCGCACATCAGCGAGGCCAGCCAGGGCCCTCACACTCCAGGCTCTGGCGCCGTAATTAACACCATCGAGGCTGGCGAGAATCGGATCCACAGCCGGCGCTCCAAGGGCGACCAATCCATCAACTGCCGCCACTGCCGCGCCGGGGTTGTTGTAGCCAAGAACAGCAATCAGACAGGGGATCGCTTGCGGGTCGCGGCTGGCCACCAGGGCTTCAACCGCACTCTGCAGATCGTCGGCGGAGGATGCTGTGTGTACGGCGTGGCACAAAGCAGCTCCATCCAATCGCGGTGTGGTCATGGCACCAACAACGGCATTCACATCAAAGGAGGCTATCCATCAAATCGAGCATCTCGCGGTCCGCCGATCCTGGAGCGCTGGCCTCCACCAGCCCCTTTAACGCCACCAGTTTCAAACTATTCTCCGCCAGGGTGGCCGCAATCGGCCCGGCGGCTGGTTGCCAACCCGTGGCCCCGAGGTCCATCAACACGGCCCTACGCACCTGCAGTTGCGGATGTTGCAGCAAGGCCAACAAACGATGGCCCCAGCGGTCGTCCTGGGTGAGCTGCAGCAGCGCTCGGCAAGCTGCGCTGCTCACAACCGGCCAAGGATGTTCGACATACAGCTTCAACACGGACAGCACAGGGGTGCTGGCACAACCGATATCCCCCAAGGCCTCGAGCATCGCCTCACAGGGCTCGGCCAACTGCGGCAAACCGGGCTCAAGCCTGCCCGCTGTCTCAGGGCCGCTGCGCAGGCGTGACAGCAGGGGCTCAACAGCCTCCAGGGCTTTCAACTCCCCCAGAGCGCGAGCACTGGCTTCGCGCAGGCCGTAGTCAGGGTCGTCCACGATCGCCACCAGATCGTTGAGCGCCCCCTGAGCCGCTGACCCCAGCTTGCCCAAGGCGCGGATGGCATTACGGGCAACGGCATTCTCGTCAACGCCACTGCCATGCTGGCGCTCACAGCGCAACCTCAAGGCCGCGCGCAACAGCACGATGGCCTCTGGATGGGTGCTGCGCTGCTTACCCAACCACCAGGCGGCGTAGTACTGCCCGGATGGATCGGTGGTGTCCGCCAGACGCCTGAGCGCCTCTGCTTCATCAATGGGCTCGCCCTCGGCGGGTTGATGGAGGCTGGTCATGACTGGTGTGAACAACACGACGATCGCATGAAAAAACCCCCCGAAATGGGGGGTCTGATGGGTTGTCCACAGTGGTCAACCGCCACAGAAAGCCTTCGATCAGATCAAAGCGTTGATCACGTAATCGAAGTAGTTATTGGCTTCGGTGGCAGCCTGGCCGGACAAGCCGTGGTTGGCTTTGATGTAGGTGAGTGCTTCCACGTACCAGGAGGGAGACAGCTCAAAGGTGCGGTTGATTTCAGACAGACCTGCAATCAGGTAGTCGTCCAAGGGGCCCGTACCACCAGCCACGAGCGCATAGGTCACCATGCGCAGGTAGTAACCAATGTCACGGGAGCACTTGGCCTTGCCTTCCGGGCTGGCGGCATAGGCCGGGCCCTGCATCTGGGTGGTGTAGGGGAACTTGGTGTACACAGCTTGCGCCGCACCGTTGACCAGGGTGTCAGCCTTGGTGGTGAGGCCTTTGGCGGCTTCAAGGCTGGCTTGGGCGCGGTTGTAGCGGCCGAAAGCTCCTTGGATTTCCGTGTTGCTGAGGAAGCGACCCTGAGAGTCGGCAGAGGAGACGGCTTCGGTGAGCGGAGTTTTCATGGGTAAGGGAGGAAAAGCGATGGTCCTAAAAGACAGTGGCTTCAGCAGCGCTGCGATCAAGCAACAGCGGCAGCTGCGCGATCGAAGTAGGTGCCAATTTCGCTGATCAACGCCGTGCAATCACCTTGGGTGATGCCATTACGGTCGTTGGCGGTCGCAATCGCAGCAGCCTTCATCAGATTCACACCGGCCGCCACGGAAGAGCCGGGGGTGCCCAGGGCCAGGTAGGTCTCGCGCAGGCCGTTCAGGCAGCGATCCTCCAAGACAGAGGCATCACCGGTGAAGATCGAATAGGTGATGTAACGGAGAATGATCTCCATATCGCGCAGGCAAGCAGCCATGCGACGGCTGGTGTAGGCGTTGCCTCCGGGGGCAATCAGGGCAGGCTGCTGAGCAAACAGATCACGGGCAGCCGACGCCACGATGGTGGAAGCCTTGCTGGTGATGCGGTTAACGGCATCAAGCCTCTTGTTGCTGTCAGCAACAACGGCGGCAAGGGCGTCGATTTCGCTGGGGCTGATGAACTGGCCCCGGGCATCGGCCTGGGCGACCACCTTGGTGAAGGCGTCGAACATGAGAGAACTCCTTGGGGCTGCGTCTGGAGTGGACTTCAGACTGAGTGGATGGGATGAGTGCCGGGAGGCCTTCCGCATCCCTGCGGGGTCATTGTCGCCATCCCCTCTAGGCCAGCTGGGGAGGTGTTCATAATGTTTAACCGGTGCACTGAAGGGCGCCAGCGGCATCCCTCCCCCCGGCACACCCAGCAGAGCGCAACAGGGTGTCAGGGCCTCTGCGACGGCGACTGCTCCAGGTCAAACAAAACGGCGTGGATGTAGGCCTCGGTCCACTCGGATCCATAAAAACGGCTGAGCATCCCGCGCGCCGGGTCTTTTTCAGCCCTGTAGCGCGTGTAACGCCGTTGGCCCTCCAGCAACAGGGCCGAGCGTTCAGGGGGCACCGCAACGGCCGTCTGGACAAGATCCACATACAGCGCCAGGTACTGCTGAAAGGCTTCGGCCACAACGGTGCCAATCAGCCGATCCGAGGCCTCCCCTAAGGGCAGACGCGTCCAGAGAAAAGCTGGCGAGAAGTAGGGCTTGGCCTCCTCCGGGATCGGCCCCCCATCGGGCAACAATGTTTTGTAGCGCTCGAAAATGGGCAACAGCCGATCCCAGACCGGCCGCGTGTGGAGTGGATCAGCCCGATCAACCGGCTGGAGATCCAGGGCCAACAAATGCCCCCCGGGCAATGTCACCAGATCCGCCCCAAAGAAAGGCAGATCAAACTGGGCGCTGGGGTTCACCACAAAATTGAGCACGGAGGCGGCTGGGCCCGCCTCCACGCAGGCGGCACGCACCTGACGCAGCCGTGGGTTGCAGCCCGCCCAGGTGGCCGTCCGCACTGGAATCGGTTGCGCTCTGGAGCCGGAGCTGCCGGATCGCTCCAGAAACGAATCGGCCACCGGGTAGGCGTTCAACCCCAAGGGCTCGAGTTGGGTGATGGCCTGATCCAAAAAAGGCTGCCACCGCCACCCGTCCAAACACACCGGATCCAAGCTGGAGCTGCGCCGCTGAGTCATGGCTGAAGGGAGGCAGGGAACAGGAATTCATGCAAAAAGCGATCGGCCCAGGCCTTGCCGAAGTGGCTGGTGAACAATCCATGGGCGGGGTCACGCTCGGCGCTGTACTGGTCATAGGCCGCCTGCAACTGTTCAACCCGCTCCGGCGACAAGGCGGAGGGGCGACCGGCGGCTTCAGCCGTCAATGCCCAGTAGGCATCGAGAAACAGGCTGTAGGCGTGAGGCAAGGATTGCTGCGCCTGCTCGACGCCCCCGCGGCAAAACAGCAACCAGGGGGAGAAGTACTGATGCGGATCAAAGGAGCGCATGGCCTCACCGCCGTGCAGATCGGGGAAGCGACTGGTGAGGCTGCGCAGGCCGTCGTAGTGCCGGTCCAGGTAGCTGGGGTCCTGCACCAGGGGCTGAAAATCCAGCACGGCCACCAACTTGGCGCGGGCGCCAAACCAGAGCAGATCGACACCGAGCAAGGGCTGATCGTTGCCAGCCGCTGGATAGGCCACTGAGTTGAGCACCTGGAGGCTGTCTCCAGCGTCCAGACGGGTCACCCGCCAACGCCGGAAACCAGGAACCTGCCAGAGCCAGCTGCGGATCACGCTCTGGCCCTTCGCCCCGTGACACTCCGCCAGACCATCGGGAGGCGCCACCGGTGTGCCCCCGGAGTCCACGATGCGGGAGGTGAGGTCGTTGAGGAAAGGATCAAACATGGCTGCGGCTCGAGCGATCTAACGTCAACGGAGGGCAGCGGCCAGCGCATCGGCTTGCTGCCGCAGCTGCTGCAGGCTGTCGGGAGAGGGGCACCGCAGCTCGGTGCAGTAGGTGGTCATGGCCACACCATCCATGCACTGCACAGAACTCACCCGCATGCGCACCTGGTCGGTGACAAACCAACAGCGCTCCGTCCCCACATTGGTGTCATAGCGGGTGGTCACCGTCATCACACCATCGTCAGAAAAGGCGTAGGAGCTCAACACCGGCTGCTTCTCCACGTAGCCCTTGTCACGCACGAGAAAACCGCGCCGCGAGTCCTCCGCAAGCGGGATATCAACCAGAACAGCGGCCTGATCATCCGATCGAGACAGGGGCTTGAGGTTGCTCTCCCACCAGAAGCGAGCTCCCCCAGCGGCCGTGGCCGCGTCGATGCCCAGGGCTTGGCAGATCTCTGCCACGGCAGGGTCTGAAGCAGCGAAGGGCTCGATCACCAGATTGGAGTCACCAAATTCATCGTCCTGGTGGTCGAGATGGTGAACCGCGCGACGGGTGAGCCAGACACCACGGCTGGCCTCCAGGAACTCAGCCATGGAGCAAGCGGGATGGATCATGCCGGGGCGGGGGAGGGGGCGACCGAAGGGCTAAGTGGGGGTGGACTTCTGCGCCAGCAGCTGGCTCAGGATGGCCTCGATGCGCTGCAGTTCGGCGTGTTGGGCCAAGGTGTGATCGATCTGTTGTTGGGGCAATTTCAAGCGTTGCCCCATGGCCACCACGTCCTGCGCCAACCGTTGGCGATAGGCCGTGAGCTGTTCAATCGACGCGTCCAGCTCAGCTGGACTGGGCTCTGCCGCTGGGGCCGGTGAGCCGGCGGAGGGAATGCTGTCAGTCATGGTGCAGTCATGGCCATGGCCTGGATGGGCGCAGCATACGGACACCCGATCGCAAGCCCAGGGGCCACACAAGGGTCACGGCAACCACGACGCCGGCGCCAAAAGCGGAAGCAAACGTTAAGAATCCAGCATCCAGGGGTGCATGCCGTGCAGCAGCAGGCGGCTCTAAAGAGCCCTAGCTGGTTGGCAAACTTCAATGGCAGCAAAGCTTTTTGCCGCTGAATCCGCAACCGGTGACGATACGTTGCGTGAATCGTGCAAACCAGCATTGTCCCGAAAAACAGCCCGTAGGTTTCCTGTCAGATCCGAAACGATCGGGTCAGTTCAACCTGGCTTGCAAGTGTTTTGTAGGTCACGTTGTGCGCTTTTCCCCCAAGTCCTGCTCTCCCATGCTCGACGCATTTTCCCGCGCTGTCGTCAGCGCTGATGCCAAAACCGCGCCCATCGGCGGTTCTGAACTGGCTGCTCTTCGCAACTACGTGGCCGAAGGCAACAAGCGTCTCGACGCCGTGAATGCCATCACCAGCAATGCCTCCTGCATCGTGTCTGATGCGGTCACCGGCATGATCTGCGAGAACACTGGCCTGATCCAGGCTGGTGGCAACTGCTACCCCAACCGCCGCATGGCTGCCTGCCTGCGCGATGGTGAGATCGTGCTGCGCTACATCAGCTATGCACTGCTGGCCGGCGACGCCTCCGTGCTCGACGACCGCGCGCTGAACGGCCTGAAAGAGACCTACATCGCCCTGGGCGTGCCCCTGCAGTCTGCGGCTCGCGCTGTGGCGATCATGAAGGCCTCCTCCACGGCCCACATCAACGAAACCAACACCACCGGTACCAACCCCGTGGAAACCCGTTTCCGCAAGATGGAAACCGTTCAGGGCGATTGCTCCGCTCTGGTGGCCGAAGCTGCTTCTTACTTCGACCGCGTGATCGGCGCCCTCAGCTGACTCATCACAAGAGATTGCTCTCTTTCCAACACCATCACCCTTAAACGAGGATCTCCACGATGAAATCCGTTGTTACCACCGTTGTGACCGCCGCTGATGCCGCCGGTCGCTTCCCCAGCCAGAACGACCTTGAAGCCGTTCAAGGCAACATCCAGCGCGCCGCTGCTCGTCTGGAGGCCGCTGAGAAGCTGGCCGCTGGCCTGGACAAGGTGACCAAGGAAGCTGGCGACGCCTGCTTCAACAAGTACCCCTACCTGAAGCAACCCGGCGAAGCCGGTGAGAATCAGACCAAGGTGGACAAGTGCTACCGCGACATCGCCCACTACCTGCGCCTCGTCAACTACTGCTTGGTGGTTGGCGGCACCGGCCCTCTGGACGAGTGGGGTATCGCTGGCGCCCGCGAGGTGTATCGCACCCTGCGTCTGCCGACCGCTGCCTACGTGGAAGCCCTCACCTTCACCCGTGATCGTGCTTGCTCCCCCCGTGACATGAGCCCCCAGGCTCTGAACGAGTTCAAGTCGTACCTCGACTACGCGATCAACGCTCTCTCCTGAGCGCCTGCACTATCGCAGCATGGGAGGCCTTCGGGCCTCCTTTTTTATTGTCAACAGATCAGATCTGCCCAGCATGGCCAACGACTCTGTCGTCCCAAACGACGCCGTGATCCCCCTGGATCAGTTATTTGACGATCTCGCTCACCCCAATCCCTACATCCAGAGTCAGGCCTTCACTGCCATGGTGCGTGATTGGCCGGAACAGGCCTTACCGCGCCTGCTCCAGCTGCTGGATCAACCCGACATCAGCCTGCGGCGTGCTTCCGTGCGGGGCATCGGTGCGTTTGGTGCAGCGGCGCTGCTGCCGCTGGCTGATGTGTTCCAGGGCAGCACCGACAGCACGGTTCGCGCGAGCTGCGTGAAAGCCTATGCGCAGGTGGCCTCAAACCAGCCGGGTGTGCTGTTTCCACCGGAGGCCATGGCCGCCCTGCACGATGGCCTCAACGACGACTCCCCGGTGGTTGCCGTTGCTTCGGTGATGGCACTCGGACAGGTGGGGGTTCAGGCGGTTTCACTGCTGCTGGCGGTGGCGCAGGGCAGCAACCCAGCCCAGGCGGTGGCTGCGGTGAATGCCCTGGCCCAGATTGCGGATCCCGAATTGGAAGGAAAGCTCCGTGCGTTGCAACAGCAAGTTGGGCTGGATCCGTATGTGCTGGAAACGCTCGAATCAGCCCTGGCCAGGGCCAAGGATCTAAAGGCCCGCCAGCTGCACTAGCCCGGTGATCAGCGGGGCCTCATGACTGGCCCAATTGATCCACCGCCAACTGAAGCACCACCCTCACGGCAGCCTCCTGCTCCCGACCGTGGCAGGCCCGCAGGGCAGGCAGCGCGTCGGTAGCACGCAATTTCATCAGCGAGAGCGCTGCATTTTTGCGCACCTGGGGTTCAGGGTCATCCAGCAGCGGCAACAGCAACGGAGTGGCCGAGTGCGGCTCGTGCAACTTGCCCAGCAAGGTGACAGCCTCAGCACGCACCTCCGCCTCAGCATCGCCAAGGGCATTCAGCAGCAGCTGCCTGGCCTGATCATCAGCCAAGGCTTGAATCTGATCACCGAGGGCCGCAATGGCCGCTGCTCGGATTTGGGGGTTGGATGAGGCTGCGGCACGTCGCAACGCCTCCGGGGCCCGGGAGCCGATAAACGCCAATCCCCAGCTCGCCAGGCCCTGCTGCATGGCGGTGGCCCCAGGCAGAACCAGCACCGACAGCAACGGATCGAGGGCATCGCCACCCACCGCTGCCATGGCACCCACCGCTGAACCCTGCACCACCGGATCGGCATCGTTGAGCAACGCCTCCAGCAGGGCCGGCACGGCAGCTGGATCGGCGATCAAGGTGAGTGTCTTGGCCGCTGCACGGCGAACGGTGACATTGCCGTGGGTGCGCAGGGCGCGGCACAGGGCTGGCACGGCCACAGAACCCACAACACCCAGGCTCTCGGCAAAGGTGAGGCGCATCAAACCACGGGGATCCCCAAGACCCGCAACCATGCGCTCAATCGCTGCTCCATCGGTGGCGGGAACGGCACCTCGCCGCAACTGCTCACGCAACTCCTCCGCCAGGTGAGTGGCCTCCTCAACGCTCAACTGCTGATCTCCACCAGCCGTTGGCATCGGCAGCTGCTCAGGCAAGGTTCATGACGCTCTCTGGCTGAATTATCGAGGGACCCCTCTGGATTTCTAAGTTGTGCTTAACAAGGATCGGCCATGACTCGCTTCCTGCTGTCCCACAACCGCCAGATCGACGCGCCGGAGCTGCCGCCGATCACGGCCCAGCAGCTGGCGGCCGGTCTCCGTCGGCATTGGGGTGATGGCCTCGAAGCCATGCCCCTGGAGCACCCCCACTGGATGGTTGCGTTGCAAGCAGACCAAACCGCCGAGGCGATGGCGGAACGGTTGCTGCAGGCCTGGCGCGCGCTACGACCCGGCAACGGCCAGGGGGGCACAACCCTGCAGCATCAACTGCTGGCCCTGGGGGGCCGCAAGGACCAGCCTGCAGCCCCGGGTGCTGCACTCCAATGGGGAGACTGGGGCGTTGATGTGGTGGAAACCCGTGATGCCAAGGCGTTTTTGGCGGCGATCCACTGGGACGACCTCAAACAGGGTCGCCCCGTTGATGGGGTCTTTGAGCTGCGGGCCTAACCGGCCCAGGGCCCTGGTGCGCTCAGGTCGTCCGACGGCGGCGGCGCGCGACGGGTGCTTTGGTGGGCTCCGGCATGGATGCCGATTCCGATGCTGGGGGGGGCGTTGCAGGGGTGGATGTGGCGCCGCTAGCCGTTGCAGCGCTGGCCGTTGCCGTGACGGCACGAATGGCCTGAACCGCTACACCACGCTGGTGCAGCAGTTGCAAGCGGGGGCTGAGCTCAGCCTTGGGGATCCGCATCTGCTGATTGGCCTTGAGTCGGCTGCCAGGGGCAATGCCGGTCAGAACCACGACGGAATCAACAAGATGGGGGCCCATGGCGAGAGGTGAACGGCGAGCGTCACCACGTTGCCGAGGCCATGGAACTGCAACCGGTTGGCACATAGTTCTTAAAAGAACCCAATTGCACCAAGGCCAGCCTGCAAAGTTGGTGCGGCCTGTGGGATGGTCAGCATGCAGCACAGCAACACCAGCTACGACAACATTCATCCCGGGCTCAGCCAGGCTGATGCCCTGGCGATTTTGGAGGCGCCCCTGGGGGAGCTTGATGCGGCCAGCGATTACTACATGGCCGCCGCCCACCTCTTAAATTTTCCTGGAGCAGCCAGTGAGGCGGCACTGCTGCGGCTTGTGAACAACACAGCCCCTGAGCAACCGGTGCAGCTGGCACGCCGCAAAGCGGTGGAGGTGCTGGGGCGTTTTGGTTGCCAAAAAGCGATCCCAAGTATCGGCCGCTGCTTGGAGAGCTCGGATCCCTACTTGGTGGAAAACGCCGCCTGGGCTTTACAGCAGCTCAATTGCCAGGACGCAACCATCCATCAGGCCCTCTGCAAGCACCTGCACAACCATGGCCAGAGCCGCAGGGTGCTGATCCAAAGCCTGGCGGGGCTGGGCGTACAGGAGGCTTTGCCGGCCATCCAGGCGCTTCAGAGCTGCGACAACCCAGGGGTGCGAGGCACCGCGCTGGCGGCTGTTGCCAGGCTCAGTGGCGATCGCAGCCGGCTACAGGAGCTGGAAGATCACCTCACCCTGCCCAACCAGATGGACCGTCAAACGGCGATCCAGGATCTGATCGACTGCGGCGGATGCGAGCTGTTGCCCTCGATCTTGCGGGCCCCCGTCTCGCCGGTGTTCAGGATGCGCGCCCTGCGCGCCCTCTGGCCCGCAGGGGCACAGCAGCATGCTGGGCTGGAGCTGCTCGCCTGCCTCGACACCCTCCTGACCGATCCACCGGAGCAGCTGGTGCTGGTGCACCGCTACGACACCGAGCCCAGCGTCGCGTTTCTGCTCGGGGAGTTTTTCGGCACTGATTTCAGCCGCAGCTATCTGGCCTGGGCCACGCTGCAACAACGCGACGCCACGGAAATCTGGCCCGCCCTGTGGCAACGCTGGCAGGAGGACGCCCACAACGACTATGGCGCCCACTACTTTGTGATTCAGCTGCTCGGCAGCATGGATGGATGGCCGCAACAGGCGGAAGCCGCGATTGAACAGGTGCTGCTGGGAGCACTGAGGAGCACACGGCCCCAGTTCAGCAAATCCAAACCGGCCGCCTGTCTGGCGCTGCACCGGCGGGCCCCCCACGCCTGGGCCAGCGGCGTGGGGGAATGGCTCTCCCCCAGGGCCACCCGTAATTGGGAGCTGCGCTACGCAGCCTGCATGGGGTTGACCTCGGCACACCAGGCTGGATCGTTGCCTGAAGCGGGATGGAGGGAGATCTTGAACGAGAGCGAACCGGATGGCTTCGTGGCCGCCAAGCGTCAGCTGCTGATCTCGGCGTAGCGCGTCTGGTGGGAGCCCTGATCGGCCCAGTAGCTCTGAAGCTCGAGGCCTGCGGGGCGGGGCACCGCCGCTTCAGCCCTCAGCACCTTGAAGGTGCGGCGGGGCCCCATGGGCCAATTGCCCACAGCTCGGACCATCCGCACATGGCCACCCAAGCTGATCAAGCAAGCCTCAAAGCGGTCGATCAACGATTGATCCACGGTTTCAAAAATGAAATCCTGACCATGGCAGATCAAATGCTGGGAGCGAATCCAGCAGCGCATCTGCTTGCGGGCGCTGACCAAGTCCATCGCGGTGCGAGTTAGAGGCTCACCGGCCCGGGGGCTGGATGAGACGCAGGGTTGGCTTGACGCAGCCAGTCCTGCGTGAGGGCATCACCAAACGAAGCGATCCGCTCAAAGCACAAGGGGCCATGCTCTGAGCCCCAAAGCCGTGCGTGGGTGCTGGGATCAAAGCCCTGGTCACGACTGACCCAGCTCCGTTCATCAACCTGGACTTCGCTGACCAGGTAGGTGAGTTGACCGTCGCGGGGCACGAAGCAACGCTCGCCCGGTTCCAGACCTCCAACAAAGCCACCACCAGCCTGGGGCCTGAAGTGCATGGCACAGCCACAGCGCTGCTGCAGACGGTCGGGTTGGATCAGCCTCAGCAAATCGGGTGTGAAGCCCGCACCCGCGAGACGCAGGGGTGTATCAAAACCGTAGTTTTCAACAATCAACACATCCGCTGTTGGCACCAAACGATGCACACCCTGGCGGTAGGGGCGCCAAGGATCATGGTCATAACTCTGCTCGGAATAAAAGCCTGGCCCTTGCAACACCTGCCAAGGCAAAGGGCGGAAATAAATATTGATATGGGCGAAATGAACAGGATCAGCCTGCGATTGGGCGCGATTGCTGTAGTGGCCGCAAAGTGTTTTGGCGAAAGACAGCGTTGTCTGCAGATCAATCACAAAGCCAACAGGGGAGATTGGGAAATCAGGATTGGAGATTAATCCGCCGCACCTCAGAAGCGAATGATGTCTGCAGCACGCCAGAACCAGCGGATGTACGCAACACGGAAGATCGGCAGCGAACATGTTCTGAGACAAACCAGATCCGCTCCTCAGCCATCGATTGTCCGTACTGTGTGTTCAGCACAAATGTGGCATCGTCGAGAAATCTGTAATTCCCCACGGCCTGCTCAGCTTCGGCGTAGCCAACACTGCGCAGCAACCGGCCGGATTGATCTCCATCAGGCACCGGCACAAGGATGCAGGAACCAGCCGACACTTCCGACGGATCATCCGGCTCCCAATCGCTCTCCGCATGCCATTCCATTCGGAAGGGTGATCGCGCCGCTGATACGGCGCAGCCATGGTCAGCCAGCAAGGCAACGACATCAGGATGGTCGCAGTCCAGCGATTCGATCTGCACCGCGCTGCGAACATCTTCAAATTGCTGAAAAGCCAGAGAGTGGCCACTGCGCATGGAGCGCCAACGCCCCAAGCTGCGCAAGACGAACTGGTCGAGTAATTGCGTCGTTGCCAACTTAATCGTGCTGACGCCGGTGAGGTTCGTCGTTGAGATCTCGGGCAGCTTGAACCATGTGCACCAGGCTTTCAATCATCATGCTCAGCGCGGGGGGCTGAGCCTCCAGATCGGCTGCCGGAGTTGAAGACCCAGCGCAGGAGGGAGTGCTATCGGACATCGGGGAGTGAATTGGCGGACTTCAAAGGCACAAGAACCATGTGCCGATCACACAGGGCGGATGAGGTGCCCCGCCGAACGGGGCCGACTCAGTGATGCGATCTCAACCAGCGAGACCAGAATAGCGAGCTGCAGGACCAGCAGTTGGAGCTGCAGCTCGATCATGGCCTGACAACCGCGTCAGAGGTACGGGCTCAGGCTCAGGATTGCGTGATCGTGAGAATACGACCCCCGCGGCGGTGCACCCCCTGAATGGCATCGGTGAGTGAACTGAACGGCACGGTGGTCGCCTGGCTGACGCGACGGTTGACACCAACGGGGTTGGCCGTGACCCAGCGGATCACGAAGCGTTGTTGATCACGCCCCCCGGCCCCGGGGATTTTTTGGGCATCACGCGGGGGTGTTGCCGTGGCCAAGCTGGTCAACAACTGGGCTCGCTGAGCTCCATCAAAGCCCGCATGGCCTGTGGACAGGGAGCGGTGGCGGTAGTAGGCGAGGTTGGATTCGCCGACCTGACTCACCAAGCCGCGGTCATGGGGAACGGTGTCGTCACCAAAAACGCTCATGTATTCAGCGTTGTAGATGTAGCTGTTGATGTCGGCCTCATAGCCATCGTCAGCCAGACGCTGCACATGTTCGCTGACCTCGGCCTGATCCCTTGGGGCGCGACCCAGCAAATGTTTGAAATTCAATTCAACAAAGCGATAGGGGCCATTCACCTCGAAGAACAGGCGCCGGTAGGAATCAGAGAGGGCCAGGGCCTGAATCAAGCCCTGAACAGTCAGGTCGCCATTCACGAACAAGCTTTCCGCCGTGAGGCAGCGCTCATGCTCAAACAGGTGGGCATTGCCAAACACCTGGCGATAGGCAGCCCGAAGCTGTTCTGTGGCTTGAGCCTGACGCTGATCAGAAGCGGGGCTGACGGGGGTGGATGTGAGCATGGTGGGGACAGGCAAGCGTGCGAGATGAAGCGAAGAACGTGCTGGGCGCTCAGGCGATTTCAGTGATCGACTGAATACGGCCACCGCGGCGATGGATGTAGGTCAGTTGGCTGGTCATATCTCGACCAGACACCACATAGCTGGCGTTGGGAGTGCGCTGGCGCCCTCCGGCCGGTTGCGCCGTGACGACAATGCGGAAGCGCTTGGTGGTGGGATCCACCGAACCGGAAGCGGCCGCGAGCCTGTTGGCACGACGGGTCGTGGAGTTCCAATTGGAGGGGGCCGTAGCGGTCGCCACGGAGGTCAGCAGTGACGACGTGGCCTGGACACTGTCGCTGGCGGCGTATCCCTCCGCCAAGGCCAGATGCCGGTTGAAGGCCAGCTGCGGTCGGCCATTCTCGGTGGCCACACGCAGGTAAGGCACCGTGTTTTCGCCGAATGTCTGCTGATACTCGGAACTGTCAACGTAGCTATTGATTTCTGCCTCATAGCCATGATTCGCAAGGCGCTGCAGATGCTCGCTCACTTCCTCCTGGGAAGCAGGGGCACGGCCGAGCAGATGTTTGAAGTTGAGCTCGACAAATCGGTAAGGAGCGCTGTTCTCGAAGAACCGGCGTCGGTAATCGGCCGATTGCGCAACAGCCCGAACAAATTCACGGGTGCTGAAGCGACCCTCCGCAAACTGACTTTCAGCCGTCAGACTGCGCTCGCTCTCCATCACGTGGGGATTGCCGAGAACCTGGCGGTAAACAGCGCGGGTCAGGGCTGAGATCTGATCAGCGGAATCGCCCGGGCAGCGCTCATACACCTCCTGCTGCCGCTGGCCTAGGCCAAATCCCACATAGAGGTCACCGCGCATGGGCGCCGAATCACCGCCATCGGCGCTGGCACGTTGCACCGGATCAAACACACCCCGGGGCGACCCTGAGGACACACCACCCGCACGCGGTGCGGTGGCCGATCGGTACACCTGGGCTGGCACCTTGATCGACAACTGAGCACCATTGACGAGGTTGCGCAGCAGAAGGCTTTGTGAGCCAATCGCAGTGTCGCTAGCAGCAAAGCTCTGCTGGAGCGCTGCGCTGCGATTAAAGATGGCCTGGGGCTCCCCAACCGGTGAATTCCAACCGGTGGCATAGGGAACAGTATCTTCCCCAAAGCTGGTGAAATATTCGTCTGAATCGAGATAGCTGTTAATCTCAGCCTCATAGCCATCGCTCGCAATCAAGGCCACATGGGCTGAAATCTCAGCCTCATTGCGAGGCGGGCGACCGAGCAGGTGTTTGAAATTGAGCTCAACGGCGCGGTGGGGTGTGACCGCTTCAAAGAAACGGGAACGGTAAAAGTCAGACTGGGCCAGAAGGCGCACAAAATCGCGAACGCTGATCTGGGCATTGCGGAGCTTGGATTCCGCACTCAGCAAGCGCTCACTCTCCATGGGCTGCACATTGCCGAACACCTGCCGGTAGGCAGCGGTCACGGCGAGATGGAAGGCGCTGTTATCAGTGGCCGTGAAGGCGGAAGGCGACTGCAGCGCTTGCTGATTGCGGAAGGTGCCTTGATCAATCGCGGCCTCGGCCGTTGAAGGGCCGTTGCGGCGCGAAAATGCGACAGGTGCCTCCAGCAACTGGGGTGCACCAAATCCAACCGCTTTACTGGTGTTGGGTGTCATGGCAAAACCTCAAAAGAATGGGTGGGGAGAGCGAAGAAAGAAAACCTGCTGGCGGAAGGATTAGACCACTAAACATGCCACAAACAGGCTGAAAATGTCCTGGCGAACAGGGCGTCAGACATGCGGATGCAGCATCAAGCCACGCTTACCCGACAGGGGTAATGCTGGCGATCCTGCCGCCTTCACGGTGGATGCGCTGGTACTGCTCGGAAAGCTTGTCGAACGGCACGAAATACACCCGGTTGGCTTTGGTGTAGCGCGAAATGCGGCGCACATTATTGGCGCGATAGGCCGTGACTTCAACCCGATAGACCTTGCCGTCTTGGCCAGCGCCGGCTCCCAAACGGGTGGCAGCGTCCTGAAGGTTGGCGGATGGCCTGAAGCTCCAGCCCTGGGAATCCAAGGAAGAAGGCGGCACCACGGGCAGGGGGCGATTCTGGTAGGCCGCGCCACCCAGACGGCTCCGATTGCCAGAGAGATCGCCCTTCAGACTGCTGCTGCTGTTGCCACGCAGCAACTGGAACGACCAGGTGAATTCCTGAAGAGTGGTGCAGGATTCTGTTTTCCAACCGCGCTGATAGGGAACGGTCCACTCACCAAACGTGTCTTGGTAGTCGGCCGAATCCAAAAAACTATCAATGTCTGCGTCATACCCCTTGGCATCAAGGCGCTCGGCATGGTCGCGCATTTCCTGAAAATCCACAGGCGCCCGGCCCAGCAGATGACGGAAGGCCAACTCGATGTAGCGATAACGCGCACAGCTTTCAAAGAAACGCGCACGGTAGAGATCACTCTTGGCAATGGTGCGCACGAACTCACGTACACTGATCTCACCCAACTTGAATTGGGATTCAGCCACCAGCTGGCGCTCACTATCCATCACATAGGCATTACCAAGCACCTGCTTGTACACCGCACGGATGATGAGTTCTTTCTTGGCATCATCATCACCAGGGATGAGCTCAAGCGGAGCTTCGCTATCTTGGGAGAAGCGTTCGACCCCCAACAGGGAGGCGGGTCCGAAGGGCATGGCGGCAAGGTCGTAACCGGTTAATTTTGTGATGAGACTCCAGTTCTCAAGCGCCAGCTTTATAAAGCTCAATCAGACGTATCCCTTTGTTGCGTGATTCCGGCGGTGCCTCGGAACGAGGCAGCTCGCTGGTTCGCCGATGGCACCCGGCGGGGGGTTAGGGGCCGAGCAGGAGCTGCAACGACGCCCGGGTGTTCTGGCGGGTGATCGGATTCCAGCAATCCAATTCCGCAGGAGGTCGATTCAGGAGCACCTCAAGCTGAGCCGCTTCGAGCCCGCTGACGCCGGTGAAGTCGGCCCCTTGGATACTCTCGGCACCCTCAAGGGCTGCGTTGCTGAGGTCTGCGGCGCGGAAATCAGCCTGCTGCAGCTGGGCCCCCGTGAAGCGGGCTGCATCACAAACCGCCCCCTGCAGCTTGGCGAAACGAAGGTCGGCACCCACAAAGCGCACGCCGAGAAGCAGCGCTCCACTGAGATCAGCCCCACTCAAATAGGCCCCCATGAAGTTGACGTGCCGCAGGTCCATCCCCCGAAGATCCGCCCCATTGAGAAAGGCACCATTCAGGACAGCCGCGGGCCCCACGGCACCGGAGCGGGGCAAATCAATGCCATCGGGCACGCGGGTGTCAGCGTCATAACGCGCCAATCGCAGATCCACGCCATCCATCAAACAGGCCGACAAGTCGGTACCCCGCAGGTCGGCCCGGCACAAGTTCGCACCGCGGAGATCAAGGGCCGGCAACAGCCGCTGCTGCCAGCGGGCTCCACGCCCATCGATCGGGGTGGGTTGCCCCCCCTCGGGCAACTGCTGCTCCGGTGGGATCCACCGGCTTGGATCCCTGGGCAACAGCACCATCGGCTCGCGGTTGGGCAGCTCCGTGAGCATCAACTCTTGAGCATCGACAACGCGATGGTGAGCAGCACCCGGCTGATCTCCACGGAGCCAACGATCGCCAAACCAAGCCAGACCTTGAGGGCCCAGGCGGGAGGTTGGCCATTGACCCAGGTTGAGGCTGCCGTGAGGCTTGAGAGAGCAGCACCCTGGCCGCTGGGCGCACGACGCTGCTGGGCATCGCGCCAATCGGCCCCGTAGCGAGGGAAGCTCTGGTAGATGGGCCGATTGCCGATGGCGTGACCCGGCAGCAGGCGCGAACGCTGCTGAGGAACACGGTCGTAACCGAAGTGGGTCATGTACTCCTCACCATCGAGCAGTTGATCGACAAAGGCCGTGAAGCCAAGCTCGGCGATCACGATCGACCAAGCCAGGCGCTCCGCTTGGCCATGCACTTCACGGCCTAAGGCGCGACCGACCACTTGGTCGACAATGCGGTAGTTGCTGCTGCATTGGTAGTAATCCTTGGTGAAGCGCTCTGAGAGCAACAGCCCGCGCACAAAATCACGCATAGTGATCGCACCATTGCGCAGCTGGGATTCCAGGAATGGCTCGCGGTCACAGCTGAGGGGCTGAAAGAAAATCTGGCGGTAAGCCTGCTCAATCAGACCATTGACCCATGGATTCTCCCCACCGCTGGCGGCTGGTGCCAAAGCACCAACGGAAGGGCCATTGCTGTGTTGATTGCCAGCCAGGTTGCTGACCCGCGCATTTTGTGTGGTGAGCGGATAGGCCAGGAGCGGGAGCGGCATCGGAGCGTGCGCCGGCGGACAAATGCTTAGCCATCCTCCGGGACGCAACGCGACCCTGACACAGCCCTTAGCAGGACTTAACCGGATGCTGGAGAGCCTTGAGCAAATCGGCAAACGCCTGATCCAGGTTGTGCAGGTCGGCCGGGCAGCCCGCTCCTGCCATCGCCGCCAGCGCCTGTTGACGCAGGCTGGCCAGGGCAAAACGCAAGGCCGGCAACGGCACATCCATCAAGGCGTAGAGGGCCAGCAACGCCTGAACCCCCTCACCATCCGACACCGCAGGGCAGCCACAGGCCACGGCGTACACGATCACCCGCAGAAACTGCGCACAATCGCGCCAACAGGCCACAGCTCGATGGGCCGGATAGAGCTGTCCACCCGGACGCACCAACTGAGGTTCGTGCCGCAAGAGGCAAGCGCGTGCTGCATCCACCAACGCATCCGCCTGATCCATCAGCTCTTGCACGAAGCGTTTTGAGCTACCGCAGGTTGCACACACAAGGGCCAGCTCAGAGGCCGTGAACGGCCGTTTGGCCCCGTCGGCGGCGGCCACCAGCTCTCGCACCGGAGCCGCAAGGCTGCTGTTCTGGCTCAGACCACACACCCGTGCCCGCTTCAGCAACGGCGCCAACAGGTCTGGATCTGTCCCAGGGCCGTTCAAGGCCAGCCGTCCACGGGTGTGGCCGTGAGCCAACCATGGCGCTCCCAATGAAACGCCCACACCACCGTCTCCGCCAGACCAGAGCAGTGGGAATCGACGAGGGCCAGCAGGGGTTGACTGATGCCAAGGGTTTGGAGCAGCTCCAGGGCTTCGGACTGATCCCCCACCAGGGCCTGCCGTATCGCCGCACCGACCACCCACGTGAGCCGGGTCTCAGCAAGGGCGACACTGCCGCTCTCACAGGCGAGCAACAGATTTGTGCCCCCGGGATGGGCTCTGCGATGGGCCCTCCAGAGATCCATGTCATCCGTGCGCAACACAATGCGCAAGCGGTCATCGCCGGCGTCGATCTGGATCTCTTGCTCAGCCCCAGCCCGCTCAAACAAGCTCTCCAGGCTTGGATTGGCATTGGGTGGAATCGGGCCTGGCATGGAGCGTTGCGCCGCAGTTGTGGGGGTCTTCAGGGAAGCAGCGTATCCGAGCTCACCCCAATGGGCCCTCAGGCTTCATCCACCAACCAGCTCGGGGGAAGCTCGGACGACCAATCGAGCTCGCGCTGAAAGCGAAACACTCCAGCGATGGAGCCCCAAATGTGCTCGTGGGTGCTGGGATCGTGGCCGCGATCGATGGTTTGCATCTCAGCCTGCGTGAGCAGAAATTCACTCACCAGGTAGGTGTCCACACCATTGCGCTGAACCATGCAGCCACAGCCGGGTTCCACGGCCCCAAAAAAGCCCTCCCCACGGGGCTCGACCCAGTACGTACACCCCACGAGTGGGATCAGATCATCCGCCTGGAGCTCCGCAAGGCGATCGGAATCCTCCACAGCACGCCAAAAACGACGGTCCTGCTGGATGGCGTAATTCTCAATCTGCAAGCGGCCATCCCCAGACAACACAGGGCGCAGAACGCGCACGCGGTAGGGCTGCTCAGGTGCCACGGCATAGGCCTGTTCCAGAAACAACGAACCAGGGGCCAGATGCGGCACAGGACGCATCCTCACCATGATGTGCCCGTAGAGCGGTGGGTTCTCAAAGGCCTGCTGCCGATTGCTGAATGAACCAGCCAGCCAGCAGATCAGGCAGTGGAGTTGTTGCCGAGGTTCCCTCGGGCAGAGCGCCTGGTTACCGACGCCAGGATCGAGCGATGCTGGATTCGAATCCAAACCGAAGCCCCGGGATTCAAGACGAGCAACCATACGGATGAGCCGTGGCAATGGCGAAGGGCAGTGCCGTTGACCGCCATCGTGGCTGAGTCGTGCGGCGCGGGCTGGCGGTTTCAAATGACATCGTTACTATCTGCGGCAACGCTGCACCTGAATCATGGAAGGAGACATCGGGATCTTGACATCCCAGCGTCTGAGCGATCAATTGCTGGCCATGAGTGCAGTGGCGGAGATGCTCACCATCCGTTTACTGGAACTCGAGGAACGCTGCCAACGCTGGCAACAGGGGCTGGATCACGGCGCGACGCACGACAGCTCCGTGCATGACTCCATTCTGGAAGGACTTGATCAGACCCAAACCAGGCTGGCCCAGCTCGAGGCCCTGCTGCACCCCACGCAGCAGCCATTCGAGCCCGACGGGCTTGTGGCCGAGCCAGTGGCCGCCGAAGACGATGAGGAGGACCATCCTGAACTCCATGGCGAGCCCGATGGGCAGCCCTGGATCGACTCCTCGTTTGCCGAGGAGGGTGAGCAGATGTTCATGGATGAGACCCAGGCCGCCTGAGCCACCCTGCGGGCGCCCTGCCGCTCAGAGCCCTAGCAGGCGTATGCGGAACTCGGCCACCTGGTCCGCCATGGCAGGGTTGCTCAAGGCGAAGGGATGGTCGGCGCAGGCCTCCATGGCCTGCTGTTTCTTGGCCGCGTCGGTGAGCTCAGCCGCCGCCGGCGCGTTCACCACGCGCCGCCAGGCTTCGTCAAACACCATGGCGTAGCTGTCGGGGTTGTTGAACAACTGACCCGGTCTGTCCGGGATCGGCAGGGGCATCGCGCGGATGAGGGGCAGCCCGGGGCTGCGTGCAATGCCAGGACCCAGATTTGAACTGGGGACACGGCGATTTTCAATCGCCTGCTCTACCAACTGAGCTATCCCGGCCCGTCGCCTGAGCGACCTGCGGATCTTAGATCACAGCCCGCGGCGAGCCGGCGTGCGGGCCAGAGCCAGCAGCCCTTGCACCGCATGGCCGCTGGCCTCGAGCGCCGCCGCTGCAGCGACGGCCGTAGACCCCGTGGTGAGGATGTCATCCACCA
>BJHC01000001.1:21174-30145 GCA_014191535.1 Cyanobium sp.
CTGCTGGTTGCGCTGCCGCAGGGTGCGCCCGAGATGGTGCTGACCCAGGGTGGGATGCCGGCGCCGCAGCAGCTGCGGTTGCACCCGGGTGGCGGGCCCCGCCCAGCGGGCCAGGGCCTGGGCCAGCAGCAGCGGCAGTGGGTTGCCGCGCCGCTTCCAGCTGGGGATCGGCACCAACACCGCCCCGGGCAACACCTGGCGGCAGCAGCGGTGCCACTCCAGCGCCAGGGCA
Organism: Cyanobium sp.; assembly: GCA_014191535.1. Lineage (GTDB taxonomy): Bacteria > Cyanobacteriota > Cyanobacteriia > PCC-6307 > Cyanobiaceae > Vulcanococcus. The sequence goes on from BJHC01000001.1 coordinate 21,407, forward strand.
GCCATCAGGGCCGGCTCAGGCCGGGGCCGTTGGCGCAGCAACAGCTGGCGCAGGGCCCCGTCGTAGGGGGCAGCGGCACACCAGAGCAGGGGCTCATCCCCCTGGATGCCTCCCTCCGGCAGCGCCAGCCGCCGCAAACAGGGCTCGCACAGCAGGGCTGGGGATGCAGCAGCACCGGCACACAGCGGACAGCTGGGGTCGGAGATCAGCGCCAGAACACCGCGCCAGAGCGACGGCAGAGCTGCGATCACGGCGGGGTTCGAGAGCGCTGCCCCCAGGATTCCCCTCAGGCCGGGGGCATGGCCCGCAGCATCGCCACCAGGGTGCGGTGGGCATCCTCGCTGTCGCTCAGGGTGTGGTCGAAGGCCACCTCCACGGGCCGGCCATCCACCTCCAATTGCATCGCCTCGGGGCGCACCGCCACCATCCGGGCCGCCTGGGGGGCCTCGATGCCGCCGTAGTGGCGGGCATAGGCCAGCACCGCCTCGGCGTGGTCGTCATTCATGTGTTTGCAGATCCGATCGCTCACGGCGGGGGTGAGGGGGTCGGCGGCCATGGAACGGGCGGAAGCTGGGGGGATTCTGGAGGCAACGGCGCCGGGGCGGGATCAGCCCACCCCAAAGCGCTGCCACAGCAGCAGCCCCAGCCGCACGGCACTCACGCTCACATAGCCCGCCAGCACCACAAACAGGCCCATGGCCAACCAGTCGCGCAGGCGTGGGTTCATGGCTGAAGGCAGGCGGAAAGCGCCAGTCTGGCCATGCCCTGGGCCGCCGTGCACTGGGGGCGGTTGAGCACCGGCACCCCCAGCATCCGCTGGCGGATCAGCCGCCACTGGGGATTGCGGGCACCGCCCCCCAGGCTCAGCACCCGCCGCACCGGGGGCGCCCCCAACTCCTGCAGGCGCCGCCAGCCCTGCTGCTCGATCGCCGCCAGGCCCTCCAACAGGGCCTGGAGGTAAAGGGCATCCCCCACGGGGCGGGGCTCGAGAATCGGCTCCAGCGTGGGATCGTCCACAGGGAAACGCTCGCCGGGCCTGGGCAGGGGCCGCAGGGCCAGGCCGCTGGGGCGGCGGGGATCAATCTGGCGGCTGAGTTCCGCCAGCTGGCCGTCGCTGTAGAAGCCCCGCCGCCCGCCGCAGCCCGCATTCGAGGCGCCGCCCACCAACCACTGGCCCGCCAGCCGCTGACAACTGATCCCCGGGCCCTGGATCGGCTCGGGGCTGAACTGCTTGAGCACCAGGGTGGTGCCCAGCACGGTGATGCCATCGCCAGGCTGGGGATCGGCGGCCAGCACCGCCGCACTGGCATCGGTGCTGCCGGCCACCACCTGGCAGCCGGAGGGGAGCCCCAGGGCCGCCGCCGCCTCACCCCCCAGGGCACCGAGCTGGGCTCCGGAGCGGCAGATCGCCGGCAGGGCTGGGCTCCAGGACTGGGCGGCGAGGCTGCCCAGCCAGGCCTGGGCCTGCGGATCCCAACCCAACCGCAGGTTGTTGCCCTCCTCCCCCCAGCGCCAATCCCCCAGCAGCCAACCCATCAGCCAATCGGCCTGATGGCGCAGCAGCCAGGGCCCAGCGGCGCCGGCGGCCGTGGCGTTGGCGAGCAGCTGCAGGGCCCGGGCCAGGCTGCCGCTGGCACCGGCGGCGGGGGCCTGCGCGGCCGCCGAACCCACCAACGCCGCGGCTGCCGCCGCCTGGTGGGGGCAAGCCTGGTGATAGGGCAGGGCCCGGCTGAGGGGCCCATCCAACAGGGCCCCGTTGGGGCGGCAGAGCAAGAGCGTGCCGGAGGTGCCATCCAGGGCCAGGGCCACCACCCGGCCCCGGAGCGAGGCCGGCAACGTGCCGCACAGGCCGATCAGGCCCAACCGCCAGGCCTGGGGATCCTCAAAGGGGCCGGGGTACGGGGCCGCGCACTCCGCCGCAACGGCCCCATGGCGATCGATCAGGGCCAGCCGCAGACCGCTGCTGCCCAGATCAACGCCGAGCCCGAGGGGCTCAGCAGACGCCTCAGGCGGCAACGCGGCTGGCGGTGGCCTGCTTCAGGGTGGCGGCGATGGCGCCCACGTTCTCCCAAGGCAGGTTGAGGTCGCTGCGGCCGAAGTGGCCATAGGCGGCCACATCCTGGTAGAAGCGGCCACCGCGCTGCTGGGGCAGCTGGCGCAGGCCAAAGGTGTCGATGATGGCGCCGGGGCGCAGGTCGAAGTGCTCCTGCACCAAGGCCGTGAGATCGGCGTTGCTGATGGCGCCGGTGCCGAAGCTCTCCACCAGGATGCTCACCGGCTTGGCCACACCGATGGCATAGCTGAGCTGCACTTCGGCCTTGCGGGCCAAGCCAGCGGCCACCAGGGCCTTGGCCACGTAGCGGGCGGCGTAGGCGGCGGAGCGGTCCACCTTGGTGGGGTCCTTGCCGGAGAAGGCGCCGCCGCCGTGGCGGGCATAGCCGCCGTAGGTGTCCACGATGATCTTGCGGCCGGTGAGGCCGGCATCGCCCTGGGGGCCACCCACCACGAACTTGCCGGTGGGGTTCACCAGGAAGCGGGTGGTGTCCTTGGCGGGCTTGAGGGTGAGATCGGCGGTGGCGGGCTCCACCACGTGGGTCCAGAGGTCGGCGGCAATGCGCTCCCGCAGGGCCTTCTCCTCGCTCACCCCATCGATCTCGGCGGTGTGCTGGGTGGAGATCAGGATCGTGTCGATCGCCACGGGCTGATCGTTTTCGTACACCACGCTCACCTGGGTTTTGCCATCGGGCAGCAGGTAGCCGAGCGAGCCGTTGTGGCGCACCTCCGCCAGGCGGCGGGCCAGGCGGTGGGCCAGGCTGATGGGCAGCGGCATCAGCTCCGGCGTTTCATCGCAGGCGTAGCCGAACATGATCCCCTGGTCACCGGCACCCACCAGGTCGAGGGGATCGCCGGCGTGGTCGTCGGCCTCATTCACGCCCTGGGCGATGTCGGGCGACTGCTGATCCAGCGCCACCAGCACCGCACAGCTGTTGGCATCAAACCCACCGGCGCGGGCGCCGCTGTAGCCGATCTGTTCGATCACCCCACGCACCAGGGTGTTGAAGTCGACGCGGGCGGTGGTGGTCACCTCGCCGGTGATCAGGCACAGCCCCGTGTTCACAACGGTTTCGCAGGCCACGCGGGAGGCCGGATCCTGGGCCAGCAGCGCATCGAGCACCGCATCGCTCACCTGATCACAGATCTTGTCGGGGTGGCCTTCGGTGACCGATTCGGAGGTGAACACGTAGCGCGAGGGCGCCCCGGATGTGCTGCTCATTGGGCCAGCGGCTGGTCAAAGTGGGAACCAGCGTAAGGGCCGGTGCTGGCGGCCTCAGCCCAGGCTCAGCTCATCCCAGTGGTGCACCAGCGGGTGGGGTTCCGCCAGGGGCGGCGGGATGCTCCAGGCGGCGGTGTAGCCCAGGGCCAGGGGGTGGGGGATGCCGGCGGCCACCGCCATGCGCAGATCGCTGTTGGCATCGCCGATCAGGGCGCAGCGGCTAGCGACGACCCCCAGCTCGGCGCAGACGCCATGCACCGCCGCCGGATCCGGCTTCCGGGGCCGATGCTCGGCACTCCAGAGGGCAGGGAAAGAGGGGGGGAGGCCATGGCTGGCCAGGAAATGCTCAATGCCGGCCATGTCGTCGTTGCTGATCACCGCACAGGGCACACCGGCCGCCTGCAACTGCTGCAGCCAGGGCAGCAGGCCGGCGGTGGTGGCGCTGGTGGCCTGCGGGGGGTCGGTGGCGGCGGCGCGGCGGGCATCGGCCTGGTCGGCCTGGTCGAACACCCGCTCCGCCAGGGCCAGGGCCTCGGGCCAGCCCATCCCCACCTGCACCAGGGCGGTGGCCGTGGCAATCAGGTTGTGGTCACGGCTGGCCACGGCGGTGATGCCCGCCGGGCAGATGCCAGAGGCTTTCAGGCCATAGGCGCGCTCCAACAGGGGGCGCAGCCCGGAGCGCTGCTCCGGGTCGGTGGCCTCAAGACACAACAAAACCCTGGCCTGGGCCAGGGTGAGCAGTTGGGGCTCGCTGATGCTGAGGGTGCCGTCCTTGTCGAACAGCACCGCCTCCACCACACCGAGCCCCGTGCCGCGCAGGTGCAGCAGGGGCATGCCGAGGGATCAGTCGAGGGTGACGCCCATGGGCTCGTTGTCTTCGGCCTGCTCGAGCAGCATCTGCTTGTAGCGGGCGGCCATCTCCTCGGCCTTCTCGAACACCTTCTGGGGGTCGGTGAGCATGTCGCCGGGCTCGGGCTCGAGGGCCTTGGTGGACAGCGAGATGCGACCACGCTCGGCGTCGAGGTCGATGATCATCACCTTCATCTGGTCGTTCACGTTGAGCACCGTGTGCGGCGTCTCAATGTGCTCGTGGCTGATCTCGGAGATGTGCAGCAGGCCGCTGACACCGCCGATGTCGATGAAGGCGCCGTAGGGCTTGATGCCGCGGACGGTACCGATCACCACTTCGCCCACCTCGAGGCGATTCATCTTGCGCTCCACCAGCGCGCGACGGTGGCTGAGCACCAGGCGGTTGCGCTCTTCGTCCACCTCGAGGAACTTGAGGGGCAGGAAGTCGGCCACCAGATCTTCCTTGGGCTTGCGGGTGCTGATGTGGCTGCCGGGGATGAAGCCCCGCAGACCCTCCACCCGCACCAGCGCACCACCACGGTTGGTGGCAAACACTTCGCTGTAGATGGTGGCGTCTTCCTTCTGGAGCTGACGCACCCGCTCCCAGGCCCGCTGGTATTCGATCCGGCGGATCGAGAGGGTGAGCTGACCGTCTTCGTTCTCTTCGCTGAGGATGAAGAACTCACGCTCTTCACCGGGCTCCAGCACATCGGCGATGCCCTCAACGCGGTTGATCGACACCTCCTGCATGGGCATGAAGGCGGCGGTCTTGGCGCCGATGTCGATCATCGCGCCCTTCGACTCGATGGCGAACACCGCCCCCTTGACCACATCGCCAGGCTTGAAGTTGTAGTCGTACTTGCTCAGCAGCGACGCAAACTCATCCAGCGTGAAGCCCACACCCTCGATGTCCCGTGCGGCGGCCCGGCTGCTGGGGTCATCGGCGCTGGGCACGTCATCGGGGATGCCGAGGTCGAGGTCAGCGTCAGCGGCGAAATCCTGGTCGGCCACGGTGTCCAGGTCGGCCTCAACCACCGCTGTGGCGCTGGATTCGAGCTCGGAGGGGGTCACGGTCATGGGGAGACGGCGGTCTGCCGGAGGCAGTGCGAAAGGAGCCCCAGCACCGTCCGCCGACAGGCACAGGGGAATCCAGCACTATACAAAGGAGGCCTGGAGCCCCTTTCAGGCCGTGCAACCGGTGCCGAGGCGGCTAGACCACCGCCGCCAGACGCTTGCTGCGGGGGTCGCGGCTGAGGCCTTCGAGGGTGGCGACGAAGTCGCTCACGCTCTGGAACTGGCGATACACGGAGGCGAAGCGCACGTAAGCCACATCGCTCATCTGGGCGAGTTGCTGAAGCACGAGCTCGCCAAGCTCAATGCTGGCCACCTCACGGCCGCTGCGGGCCTGCAGCTGCAGCTCCAGTTCATCCACCACCGCCTCCAAACGGCTGGGCTCGAGGCCTGTCTTTTCACAGGCACGGAGCAGTCCGTGCAGGAGCTTGTTGCGATTGAAGGCTTCGCGGCTGCCGTTGCGCTTCAGCACCGTGATCGGCACGGTTTCCACCCGCTCATAGGTGGTGAAGCGAAACTCGCAATGCAAACACTCCCGGCGACGCCGCACACTGCGGCCCGAGTCGGCGGAGCGCGATTCCAGAACGCGGCTGTCGGTGTGCTGACAAGAGGGGCACTGCATGCCCGATCAACCGCCGTGAAGGTTGATCAAGTTTAGACAGAAGTCGCGCCGTTGAGAAGGGGCTCCAACGCTTGAGTTTCAACCGCTCATGGGCAGGAACCACCGCCAAATCATGAGACTGGGCCGCAGCAAACGCGCCCATGGCGAGCCGGCACCAAGCCACAAAAAAACCCCCGCCGAGCGGGGGTTGAGCAACCGAGCAACAGGGCCAGGAATCACTTACCGATCTTCGGGGGATCGCGGAAGGCGATCGCGAAGAACAGGGTGGAAATGGCCAGCGCCAGGATCAGGATGTAGGCAAAGCTCTCCATGGGGTCTCCTCTGGATCAGCTGAGGGTGGTGCCAGCGGGGGGCACATAGCCCTCCGGCAGACGGCGGGTGGAGCGGTCACCAAGCTTGGCGAAGAGACCGAATTCCACCTGTTCGCCCAGATCGGGGTCGATGCCGGCGAACACATCGCGGTAGAGGGTGCGAGCACCGTGCCAGATGTGGCCGAAGAAGAACAGGAGCGCGAAACAGGCATGGCCGAAGGTGAACCAGCCGCGCGGTGAGCTGCGGAAGGTGCCGTCGGAGTGGTAGGTCTCGCGGTCGAATTCGAAGGCTTCACCCAGCTGGGCCTTGCGGGCCAGGCGCTTCACATCGGCCGGATCGGTAAAGGTCTGGCCGTTGAGGGCACCGCCATACACGGTGGCCGTCACACCGGTCTGCTCGAAGGAGTACTTCGCTTCAGCACGGCGGAAGGGGATGTCAGCGCGCACGATGCCCTGGCTGTCCTCAAGAACCACAGGGAAGTTCTCGAAGAAGTTGGGCAGGCGACGCACCTGCAGATCGCGGCCGTCCTTGTCGGAGAAGGTGATGTGACCCAGCCAGCTGGTGGGCAGGCCATCCCCGTTCACCATCGGACCCACGCGGAACAGACCACCCTTGGCGGGACTGTTGCCGACGTAGTCGTAGAAGGCGAGCTTCTCAGGAATCGAGGCATAGGCCTGTTCCTTGGTGGCTCCGTTGTCGAGGGCCGTCTGGACGCGGCGGTTGATCTCGGTGCGGAAATAGCCCTGGTCCCACTGATAGCGGGTGGGGCCGAACAGCTCAATCGGCGTGGCCGCAGCGCCGTACCACATGGTTCCAGCCACGATGAACGCGGCAAAGAACACCGCCGCGATGGCACTGGAGAGCACCGTCTCGATGTTGCCCATGCGCAAGGCCTTGTAGAGGCGCTCGGGCGGGCGGGTGGTGATGTGGAAGATGCCGGCAATGATGCCGACGATGCCGGCGGCGATGTGGTGGGCCACGATGCCGCCCGGATTGAAGGGGTTGAACCCTTCAGGGCCCCAGGCCGGTTGCACCGGCTCCAGGTGACCGGTGATGCCGTAGGGGTCTGACACCCACATCCCCGGGCCGAAGACACCGGTGAGGTGGAAGGCACCGAAACCGAAGCAGCCCAGACCGGCCAGCAGCAGGTGGATGCCGAAGATCTTGGGCAGATCCAGGGCGGGCTCACCGGTGCGGGGGTCCTGCCAGATCTCCAGATCCCAGTAGGTCCAGTGCCAGATGGCGGCCAGGAAGAGCAGGCCGCTGAAAATGATGTGGGCAGCTGCCACACCTTCGAAGCTCCAGAAGCCGGGGTCAACACCGGTCTCACCGGTGATGCTCCAGCCGCCCCAGCTGCCGGTCACGCCCAAGCGGGCCATGAAAGGCATCACAAACATGCCCTGGCGCCACATGGGGTTGAGCACCGGGTCGGAGGGATCGAAGATGGCCAGCTCATAGAGCGCCATGGAGCCGGCCCAGCCAGCTACCAGTGCGGTGTGCATGAGGTGCACGGCCAGAAGGCGGCCCGGGTCGTTGATCACGACCGTGTGCACCCGATACCAGGGCAATCCCATGGGGGTTAGGTCCGGGGAAACAACCAGCCAACCGCCCCGGGGGAACCGGTGGCGGAGGGCAGCACGATCAGCCTCATCCGGCCGAAGCCGGCGAACACTGATCCGTGCTGGCGATGGTAAGGGGTTTGGCGGGCCCACCGATTCGATCCGACGCCACCTGAAACGTGCCGTGATGGGGCCCACACCGGCCGACCCTGCGCCGGCCTTCAGAATGGCGGTGCCGCAGGAGCCGCCATGCCCGTGATCCGATTCGTGCGCGAAGGGCGCGATGTGGAGTGTTACCCGGGGGAAAACCTGCGGGAGGTGGCCCTACGGGAGGGGATTGAGCTCTATGGGCTCAAGGGCCAGCTGGGCAACTGCGGGGGATGCGGCCAGTGCATCACCTGTTTTGTGGATGTGGTGGGGGAGAGCAGCCCGGGCAGCCTCAGCGGCCGCACGGCCGTGGAGGATCAAAAACTGCGCCGGCGCCCCCAGAGCTGGCGGCTGGCCTGCCAGAGCCTGGTGCAGCAGTCACTGCTGGTGCTGACGCGGCCCCAGGTGGGCTTTGGCGATGCCGAGGCCAAGATTGCTGCAGCGAAGGCCACCGTCCTGCCGCCGGGCCCCACGGCCTGGCCCGTTCAAGAGACGGAAGCCGACGCGGATGCCGCGGGCGACACCGAAACCGCTACGACCGATGAAGAGGCCTGATCCGGCCGGCACAGCGGTGATACGGTCACCGGGCTGAAGACATTTGCAATGGAAACCAACGATCTCGGCTTCGTCGCCAGCCTGATGTTCGTGCTGGTGCCGACGGTGTTTCTGCTGGTGCTCTACATCCAGACCAGCAGCCGCCAGAGCTGAGCGCCCATTCGGCACCGCTTGATCCGGCACCGGCCCCCCGGTGCCCACCACCAACCCGGCCCTCCAGCCACGGGGGCCGGGTTTTTTGATGACTCAGCGGCGGCCTTCCGGCTCCCGCACCAGCAGCACCGGCGCCGGAGCATGCACCCGGATGAAATCGCTCACGGAGGAGCCCAACAGACGGTCGATGTCCACCA
>BJHC01000001.1:30155-30865 GCA_014191535.1 Cyanobium sp.
TTGCAATGGAAACCAACGATCTCGGCTTCGTCGCCAGCCTGATGTTCGTGCTGGTGCCGACGGTGTTTCTGCTGGTGCTCTACATCCAGACCAGCAGCCGCCAAGGCTGAGCGCAGTTCATGCAAAGCGGCGGTGGCAGCCCGATCGGCCACCGCCCCTGGTCCCGGCCCTGCAGCTCCGCAGGGCCGGTTTTTTATGGGCTGGCTCCAGGCCATTGAGCCGCCGCGCCGCCCCTCAGCGACGCCCCTCCGGTTCCCGCACCAGCAGCACTGGGGCCGGCGCATGCACTCGGATGTAATCACTCACGGAGGAGCCCAGCAGGCGATCGATGTCCACCAGGCTGCGGGCCACCAGGGGGCGCCGGTCCTGGGAGGCGATCACCAGCAGGTCGGCCTTGTGGGCCTCGGCCGCTTGGCACACCCCGCGGCCGATATCGCCGGTGGCATGGATCGGCTTGAGCTCCACCCCGAGGCTGCGGGCCCGCTGCACCGCCTTGTCGAGCACCTCATCGGCAGGGGTTTTACCGCCGCGGGAAGGGGTGATGTCCTGGCGGCTGATGTGGATGCCGGTGAGGCTGCCCCCGGGAATCTCCCGCACCAGTTCACAGGCCAACTGCAGGGCGTCATCCCCCACGCCGGTGCCATCCACCGCCACCATCACACGGTTGATATGCCGCACCTAGCGGTCGTCGCGCACCAGCAGCATCGGCC
>BJHC01000002.1 GCA_014191535.1 Cyanobium sp.
GGCGCGAGTAGTGGAAATCAGGGCGTTGCACGCCTTGGAGCAAACCGGCAATGGGGGCCGGGGCCCCGGCCCCCTGGTTGGACAGCCACCCCTTCACCTCCTCGAGGCTGTGGCGGCCCACCTGGTTCACGGCTTCGGAGGCGCGGTTGCGCAGCTGCACGGCGTCAAACCCCGTGGCGCTGCACAGGGCCGTGAACAGGGGCTCGCGCTGCTGATCAGGGTTGTAGCCCTTGGAAAAGCTGTCGAACACCTGGGTCAGGCCCACGGCGAACAGTCCGTCGGCTTGAAAGCCCTGCTGATGGCTGAGCAGGTGCAGTTCCACCAACAGCTCATCCACCAGCCGCCGATACAGCGGAGCGATCACGTGCGGGAAGGCGGTGTGAAAGGCCCGCTTGCTGTCGGCAACGGTGAGGCTGGCGCCCACGCTGGAGGTGGCGAAGTGGGGCGACCCTAGCTCGCTGAGAACGCTCGGCCCGGCTCAAGCTCAGTAGGATCCGGCCAGCCGCTGCTTCCCCCCGTGACCATGATCCCGATCGTGATTGAGGAGTCGGGTCGGGGCGAGCGCGCATTCGACATCTATTCCCGCCTGCTGCGCGAGCGCATCATTTTCCTGGGGGAGCCCGTCACCGCTGAATCCGCCAACCGGATCGTGGCCCAGCTCCTGTTCCTCGAAGCGGAAGACCCGGAGAAGGACATCTTCCTGTACATCAATTCCCCGGGGGGATCGGTGTACGACGGCCTCGGGATCTTTGACACCATGCAGCACATCAAGCCCGACGTGCAGACGGTGTGCGTGGGTCTGGCGGCATCCATGGGTGCCTTTCTGCTCTGTGCCGGCACCAAGGGCAAGCGCAGCAGCCTGACCCACTCGCGGATCATGATCCACCAGCCCCTGGGCGGCGCCCGTGGTCAGGCCAGCGACATCCGCATCCAGGCCGATGAAATCCTCTACCTGAAGAAGAAGCTCAACCAGGAGCTCTCCGACCGCACCGGTCAACCCCTGAGCCGCATCGAAGAAGACACCGACCGTGACTTCTTCATGTCTCCGGCGGAAGCGGTGGAGTACGGCCTGATCGACAAGGTGATTGATAAACGCCCCGTTCGCGCCGTCTGACTTGGGGCGCGGTCGTGGTCAGGCCGGCGGTGCCGCCGGTGGCAAGGGCCTCCCCCCCAGCCAGCGACCCAGCAAGGTCTGCCCCGTGTGTGGCAGGCCCTTCGCCTGGCGGCGCAAGTGGGCGGATGTTTGGGAGCAGGTGATCTACTGCTCCGATCGCTGCCGCGGCCAACGGGCTGGCCGTTCGTCCGCAGACCCGGGCCTGTAGGGGTGGGCTGCCGTGGCGATCACCTCGCACAGGGCAGGCCCGGGCACCAGCTCCCGCATCCAGGTTTCCAGCCGAAGGCGCAGCTGATCCAGCTCGGCGCCCGTGCGTGGCTGCGCAGGGTTCACGTAGGCCACCACGGTGTACGTGCGTCCCAGCTTGATCATCGCCAGTTCCACCAGCGCGCAGTCCGACTGGCCAAATCGCTCGGCCAGGATGCGCCGGCAACGCTCCAGCAGCTCAGCCTCCACGCCGACCCCCGAGGATTCCGCCACGGCCTGGCGTAGCGCCCGCAGCGGGCCGGGTAGGAACAGGGCCGACAGCACCAAGACGATCAGCGCATCGGTGATCGGTGCCACGGCCGCCAGGGGGGTGGCCAGCAGCTGCGGCGCCCCCAGCAGGCCCACGCCGGTTCCGACCGAGACAGCCGCATCAAACAGCGCACTGCGGGCGCTGGCTTCGAGCAGGGCGCTCTGGCGACCGCTGCGCCTCCAACTGCTTCTGTACTGCCACCACAGCAGCCCATTGAGCAGCACCATGGCGCTGAAATACCAGGCCAAGCCGCTGGTTTGAACGGCTGTCACCACGCCGCCCCCCAGGGAGGTGATCACCTTGCCGCTGGCGGTGATCGCGGCGTAGCCGACCATGCCCAGCATCACCAGGGCCTGGAAGAGGCTGTAGAGCGGTTCCTGGCCCGAGGCGCCGAAGGGATAGGCGCGGCTGCGGGGGGCCAGGCTGGCGCGACTCACCTGCAGTGCCACCAGTCCCGAGCCCGCCAGGATGGCGGTGTACAGCCCATCGAGCAGCAACGCATCCGAGTTGGAATGCAGGTACATGGCGATGCCGCTGACGGCACCGATCAGGTTTCCTGCAATCCCAAGGCGAAGACCCCGCCGCTCAAGACGCTGGCTGGCGTCCATGGAGGGCGCTAGGCCTTTGCGGTCTCGGTGGCGGTTGCGGAGGGTGCCTCGAGCGTTACCTCAGCATCAGCGCTGAGGAAGGGCGAGAAGCGCTCTTTCTCCGGCACGGTGGTGAATTCGCCCACGATGGCGCGGAATTCGTCGCCATCCAGGCTCTCCTTCTCGATCAACACCTCCACCACCCGGTCCATGCAGGCACGGTGGGCGGCCACCAACGCCACGGTTTCGGCGTAGCAGTTCTGCACGATCTGGCGCACGGCCGCGTCCACGCGGGCGGCGGTGGCATCGGATCCATCGCTGCGGGTCATCAGGTCGCGGCCCAGGAACACCTCCTGGTTGCCGGCCTCCAGGGAGAGTTGGCCCACTTCGCTCATGCCGAAGCGGGTCACCATCTGGCGGGCGATGGAGGCCACCTGCTGGATGTCGCCGCCGGCTCCGGTGGTCACCTCGGCGTAGCCGAACACCACGTCTTCAGCGGCGCGTCCACCCAGGGCACCCATGATCCGGGCCCGCAGCTGGGCGCGGCTCACCAGCATCTGCTCCTCATCGGGGGAGAACCAGGTGAGGCCCTGGGCCTGGCCGCGGGGGATCAGGGTGACCTTCTGCACGGGGTCATGGGCCTTCACCAGCGTGCCCACCAGGGCATGGCCCACTTCGTGATAGGCGATCAGGCGCTTGCTGCGGCCATCGGTGAGCGGCTTGCCTTCCATGCCGGCGATGATCCGATCCACGGCGTCATCGATTTCCGCCAGGCCCGTGGCCTCCTTGCGGCGACGGGCCGTGAGGATGGCGGCTTCATTGAGCAGGTTGGCCAGGTCGGCACCGGAGAAGCCCGGGGTGCGACGGGCGATCGCTTCGAGGCTCACGTCATCCGCCAGCTTCTTGTCGCGGGAGTGCACCTTCAGCACCGCCAGACGGCCCTTGATATCGGGCACATCCACTTGCACCTGGCGGTCGAAGCGGCCGGGGCGCAGCAGGGCCGAGTCGAGCACGTCGGCCCGGTTGGTGGCGGCAATGATGATGATGCCGCTGTTGCCCTCGAAGCCGTCCATCTCGGTGAGCAGCTGGTTGAGGGTCTGCTCCCGCTCGTCGTTGCCACCGCCCACACCGGCGCCGCGCTGGCGGCCCACGGCGTCGATTTCATCGATGAAGATCAGGCAAGGGCTGTTCTCCTTGGCCCGTTTGAACAGGTCGCGCACGCGGCTGGCGCCGACGCCCACGAACATCTCCACGAACTCCGAGCCGGAGAGGGAGAAGAAGGGCACGCCCGCTTCGCCGGCAATGGCCTTGGCCAGCAAGGTCTTACCGGTACCGGGAGGCCCAACCAGCAAAACGCCTTTGGGGATCTTGGCCCCCACGGAGGTGAAGCGCTCCGGGGTCTTCAGGAAGGTCACCACCTCCTGCAGGTCCTGCTTGGCCTCCTCCACCCCGGCCACGTCGTCAAACATCACACCGGTCTGGGCTTCCATGGCGAAGCGGGCCTTGGTCTTGCCGAACTGCATGGCCTGGCCGGGGCCACCGGGCATGCCGTTGCCACGGCGGGCCAGGAACACCAGCACGCCGATCAGCAGCAGCGGGAACAGCAGGTTGCCCAGCAGCCCCAGGGCCGGCGGCGCCTGGCGGGGGGGATGAATGTCAAAGCTGATGCCCTGCTTCTTGAGGTTGTTCACCAGCTCGGGCGCCAACCCAGGCAGATCCACCCGCAGCCGTTGCACGCGGTTGTCCAGGTCGGGATCCACCGCTTCCACCACGGCGGTGCGGCCGCCATCAAAGATGTCGACGGCGGTGACACGACCGGCATCCACGTAATCCAGGAAGCGGCCGTAGCTCATGCGCGCCACGGCGGCATTGCGCGGGGCCACGGTGGGGCCTGAGGGGGCCGCCAGGCGACCGCCACCATTGCCCAGCACTTGCCAGCCGAGGAACAGGGCGACGGCAATGGGCAGAACCCAGAGGGCAATGGTGCGCCAGCGCTGATTCATGGCCGCCTTGCTGAACGTTTGTTTAACAAGTGTAAAGCGACCGCCGCTCCTTCAGAGGGCCTGCAGCCGCTTGCTTCAACCGGCCTGTACGCCCTGGATCCGCTCGTCCATCAGGGTGTGGAGGGGCACCGGGGCTGCGCCACCCTCGTGGGTTGCTTCCACCACCAGTTCGGCCACGGGAATCGACTCCAGCAGCTCCGGGCCGCCGAGGCCATGGGTCCAGATCTGCACCTCGGAGTCCGCCGGTGCCAGAAAGCTCAACAGCTCAAAGGGAAACACCACCCGCTCCAGGAAAAACTCCTGGGGGCCCAGGCAGCGCACGATCACCATGCGATCGCTGCTGTTGCGGTAGCCGCAAGAAAGCTGGGCCAAGGGGGATTGCGCATCCAAAAGCACTCCCATGAAGCCATTGCACCTCCGGTGGATTTGGTGACCGTTGAGACCAACCAACCATCCACCTGGGAAATTCGGTTTTTCTACAGATTTGAGTTAGAGGCTGCGCAGGGCTGTGATCGGATCCAGTCGCGACGCCCGCCTGGCCGGCAGCACACCGAACACGAGGCCGATGCTGCCGGAGAGGCCCACGGTGATCAGCACACTGGTGGCCCCAATGGCTGCTGGCAGGGGCGTGAAGGCGGCCACGGCCGCCACGGCGGAGAGGCCCAGGGCGCTGCCGATCACCCCCCCCAGGCTGGACAGCACCAGGGCTTCCACGAGGAACTGCGCCAGCACATCGCTGCTGCGGGCTCCGATGGCCTTGCGCAGGCCGATCTCCGAGGTGCGCTCGCTCACCGACACCAACATGATGTTCATGATCCCGATCCCGCCCACCAGCAGCGAGATCGCACCGATGGCCCCCAGCATCAGGGTCAGGCCGCCGGTGATGGTGCCCACGATCGAGAGCGCATCCTGTTGGGAGCGCACGGCGAAATCGTCCTCCCGCAGGATGTTGTGCCGTTGCCGCAACAGGTTGGTGATCTGAAATTTGGCGGCGCCGGTGCTGGCCTCATCGCGCGCCTCCACGCTGATGAAGTTGAGGCTGACGCCGTAGGTGGGATCCCGGCCGGAGAGCTTGCTCACCATGGTGGTGAGGGGGATGTAGGCGGCCTCGTCCTGGTTCTGTCCGAACACAGCACCCTTGGGGGCCATCACCCCGATCACCTCGAAGCTCTGGTCACGGATGCGCAGGGTCTGGCCAATGGCGGAACCCACCGGCAGCAACTTGGTGCGCAGGTCCGGGCCGATCACCACCACGTTGCGGGCCCCCTCCAGATCGCGCTGGTCGAGGAAGCGCCCCTGGGCCACCTCAAAACGCCGCACGGTCAGGAAGTCGGGGGTGATGCCGGAGACGGTGGCAGTGGAGCTCTTGGCACCGGCCTGCAGCACGGCGCTGAGGGTGATTTGGGGCACCACCCGCTTCACGCTGGGCACCTGCTCGGCGATGGCCTCCGCGTCCTCCAGCACCAGCGTTTTGGGGAAGTCAATGCCCTGGCGGCGGCTGTCGTTGTTGCCGGGCACCACGAACAACACGTTCGCCCCGAGGGTGTTGAGCTGACCCTCCGCCAGGTTCTGTGCCCCTTTCCCCACCCCCACCAGGGTGATCACCGAGGCATTGCCGATCACGATGCCGAGCATCGTGAGCAGCGAGCGCAGCCGGTTGGCCCGCAGGGTGGCGAGCGCCATGCCCACGGTTTCGCGCAGGGCGAGTTTGGCGGCCATGGGGGGCTCGGCGGGGTGAGCGGGGTCTGCCCTAAACGATGGCGCCGCTGTTGTCGGGATTGTGGCTGCGGGCTCCGCGGTGCACTTCGCCGCGGCGCAGGTCGAGGGTGACGATCTCGCCCTGGCGCAGGTTGGCGATCGCATCGCTCACCCCCACGATCGCGGGGATGCCGGTGCGCTGGGCGATCAGGGCGGTATGGCTGTCGGCATCGCCCACTTCGGCGATCACCCCCTTGGCCTTGCGGATCGCCTCCACGTAATCGGCGGTGGTTTCACGCACCACCAGGATTTCGCCGGCCTGAATCGAGGCGGCGGCCTCCGGGGTGCTCACCACCCGCACCCGGCCGCTCACCGAACCGTTGCCGATGCCCACCCCCTTGGAGAGCACCGCCGACACGATGCCCACCTTGATGAAATCGGTGGAGCCGCTCACGCCCGAGAGCGTGCCGGCGGTCTGCACCACCAGGTCGCCGTCGTTGAGCACGCCCATTTCCCGGGCCATGCCCATGGCCAGGCTGAAGGTGCTGGTGGAGGAGGCCTGCTCTTCAATCAGCAGGGGGCTGACGCCCCAGCAGAGCTGCAGGCGCCGGGCTACGGGCACCTCGCTGGTGATCGCCAGGATCGGCGTGCTGGGGCGGAATTTGCTCACGTTGCGGGCCGTGGCCCCCCCTTTGGTGAGGGTGAGGATGGCGGCCGCCTCCAGCTGGCGGGCGATGGCGCTCACCGCCTGGCTGATGGCATTGGGAATGGTGGAGGCCAATTGGCTCTCATCACCGCGGCGCGGGTAATCCCGTTCGATGCGTCGGGCGATCTGGCTCATGGTGGCCACCGCCTCCACGGGGAAATCCCCCACGGCGCTCTCGTTGGAGAGCATCACCGCATCGGTGCCATCGAGGATGGCGTTGGCCACATCGCTCACCTCAGCGCGGGTGGGCCGCGGGCAGCTCACCATGGAGTCGAGCATCTGGGTGGCGGTGATCACGGGGATCCCCAGGCCATTGCACTTGCGGATCAGCTCCTTCTGCAGCAGCGGCACCTCTTCGGCGGGCATCTCCACGCCGAGGTCGCCGCGGGCCACCATCACCCCGTCACACAGGGGCAGGATCGCGTCGATCTGATCGATCGCCTCGAACTTCTCGATCTTGGCCACCACCGGGGTGCTGAACCCGTGGCTGGCAATCAGCTCCTTGATCTCCTGCATGTCGGAGGGGTTGCGCACGAAGCTCAGCGCCACCCAATCGACGCCCTGCTGCAGGCCAAAGGCCAGGTCGGTGCGGTCCTTATCGGTGAGGGCCCGGATCGACAGCTGCACGTCCGGGAAGTTGACGCCCTTGTTGTTGGAGAGCACGCCCCCCACGGTGACGGTGCAATACAGGGTCTGGTCCGACCGGTCCACGCGGTCGGCCACCATCTCAACGCGGCCGTCATCCAGCAGGATGCGGCTGCCGGGCACCACTTCCTCCGCCAGCTTGTCGTAGGTGACGGTGGCGATCTCCTGGGTGCAGGCCACATCCCGGGAGGTGAGGGTGAAGGCATCCCCCTTGGCCACGGTGATCGGGCCGTCCTTGAAGCGGCCGAGGCGGATCTTGGGGCCCTGCAGGTCCTGGAGGATGCCCACGTGCACCCCCAGCTGATGGGCCACCTGGCGGATGGTGGCGATGCGGGCGGCGTGCTCGCTGTGGTCGCCGTGGGAGAAGTTGAGCCGGAAGGTGGTGGCCCCTGCCTCGATCAGGCGCCGCAGCTGCTCAGGGGATTCGGTGGCAGGGCCGATGGTGGCCACGATCTTGGTGCGACGCGTGAGATCGGGCAGGGCCATTCGGCAAGGCCATAGGTCGATGGACACTATCATCGGGGCCCGCCAACGTAGCTGTCGCAATGGATCTCAATGCCTATCAGCGCGGGGCACGGCAGACCGCCCGCTACCCCGATGTGGGGGCCAACCCGATCTATCCCACCCTCGGGCTCTGCGGCGAGGCCGGCGAGGTGGCCGACAAGGTGAAGAAGGTGCTGCGGGATCAGAACGGATGCTTCAGCGATGCGGTGAAGCAATCGCTGCTGCTGGAGCTGGGGGACGTGCTCTGGTACGTGGCCCAGTTGGCGAGCGAACTGGGGTTTGAGCTCGATCAGATCGCCGAGGCCAACCTGGAGAAATTGGCCAGCCGCGCCGCCCGTAACGTGATCTCCGGCAGCGGCGACCACCGCTGACTGTCCGTTGCCAGCCCCGCATGCGTGCCCTGCAAGTTCATCTCCTGGCCGCGCTGCTCTGCCTGTGCGGGTGGTTGCTGCCCGCCGTTCCACCGGCCCAGGCTGCCGCTGACCTCACCGTGTCGCAGGTGAGCCTGGAGCCGTGCCCCAGCGCGGACATCGGCGCCCAACCGCAGCTGCGCCGCCCCAGTGGCGCCAGCTGCTACGTGCTGCGCGGCACGGTGACGAACCCGGGCCGGAAGCCGGTGGTGGACACCGATGTGTTCGCCCAGATCCTGGATGCCAGCGGCGAGCCGGTGCTGCAGAACCGTGCGCGGGTGGGATCCATCGGTGATGTGCCACCGGGGGAGTCGACGTTCGCCCTGCGGCTGGCGGTGCCCGCCGGCACCCCCGGCCCGTTCAGCTTCACCAATGTGAAAGCCCGCGGCTTCAAGGCTCCCGTGCGCACCCGCGCCGGGGCCTACGACGATCTCCTGCCCCTGGAGCAGGACGTGGTGTCCTGAACCCGCTGCGCCTCAGGGCTCAGTAGGCGGCGTAGAAGAACACCCGGCTCTGCTCCAGCAGCGTCTGGATCAACTGCAGCGCCAGAAAGGCCACGATCGCGGAGAGGTCGAGGCCCCCCAGGGGGGGGATCAGGCCCCGGAACACATTCAGATAGGGGTCGGTGACGGCACTCACCGTGGAGAGCACCGGGTTGCCCCAATCGAGATTCGGGAACCAGGTGAGCAGCACCCGCACCAGCAGCACCAGGGTGTAGATCGACAGGGTCTGGGCGAGAACCCCGATCAGATCGCCGATCACAGGTGCCATGGGTGCCGTCTGGGGATGGTGGTGGGGTCAGCCGTGACTTTAGGCAGCCCGATTCAGGCCGCCTGCTGGTCGGGCTCGATCGGCGTCTCTGCCTCGGCGCGGGCCTGACGGCGGGGCACCAGGTCGTCGGTTTTCACCTGGAAGGTGCGGTGGAACTTCTCGCTCAGGGTGAGCCAGAAGGAGCGCCCTTCGCTCTGGCGTTTGCGCTCAATGAAGTTCTGGGCCAGCAATTCCTTGATGTGGTCGTAGGCACTGGACCCGCGCAGGTCCACCAGCTCCGACTGCAGGATCCGCTTCTTGAGGGCGATGGTGGCCAGGGTGCGCAGGGCGGCGGTGGACAGGTCCACCGGCAGCAGGTTCTGCACCAGATCCCCCAGGCCATCCCGCAGCTGCAGGCTGTAGCGCTGCCCCTCCTGACGCACCTCCAGGGCCGTGTCACGGTGGGCGTAGTCGGCCATCAGGGTGATCAGGCCCAGCTCCGCCTGGTCACGGCTGACGCCGGCAATCTCCGCCAATTCCCCCAGGGTGAGCGCACGGCCCTTCAGGTAGAGGATCGCCTCCAACCGCGCCGGCAGGGACAGGGGATCGCGCTGCTCGAGCAACGGTTCTGGGGTCGTGTCTGGGGTTTCCCGTTCCATGGCTCCCCCATCACAGCCGCAAGTTATCCCACTCCAACGGCTCCGGCCAGTTCCCCCAGAAACAGCCGGTAGGCGGGGTTCTCGGTTTCATCCACGTACTGGTATCCCAGGCCCTGCAGGAAGGCCTGCCAGTCGTTCATCTCCTGGGGCGGCACCTGCACCCCCACCACGATCCGCCCCACGTCCGCGCCGTGGTTGCGGTAATGAAAAATACTGATGTTCCAGTTGGGATGCAGGCTGGTGAGGAAGCGCATCAGCGCCCCCGGCCGCTCCGGAAACTCAAACCGGTACAGCAGTTCGCGACCCTGACCAGCCGCTTCGCCGGCGGCGGCGGGCAGGCGGCCGCCCACCATGTGGCGCAGATGCAGCTTGGAGAGCTCGTCGTTGGAGAGATCCAGGCAGGGGAAGCCCGCCTGCTGCAGATCGTGGATCAGGTTCTGTTCATCGCTGCTGCCGCTGGTCTGCACCCCCACGAAGATGTGGGCACGGCCGGGATCCGCCAACCGATAGCTGAATTCGGTGAGGTTGCGTTGCCCCAGCAGCGTGCAGAACTCCCGCAGACTCCCAGCCCGCTCTGGGATTTCCACCGCCAGCATCGCTTCGCGGTCTTCGCTGATCTCAGTGCGCTCCGCCACGAAGCGCAGGCGATCGAAGTTCATGTTGGCGCCACAGGCCACCGCCACCAGGGTTTGGCCATGGCGGCCGCGTCGGGCCACATCGGCCTTCATGCCAGCCACCGCCAGGGCCCCTGCGGGCTCGAGGATCGAACGGGTGTCCTCGAAGACGTCCTTGATGGCGGCGCAGATGGCGTCCGTGTCCACGGTGACCATGGCGTCCACGTGGCGGCGTGCCAGCTCGAAGGTCTGGACCCCCACCTCCCGCACGGCAACGCCGTCGGCGAACAGCCCCACCTGCTCCAGCCTGACCCGTTCCCCCAGCGCCAGGGAGCGCGTCATGGCATCGGCATCCACCGGCTCCACGCCGATCACCTCCACCTCCGGCCAGAGGCTTTTCACGTAGGCGGCGATGCCGGCGATCAAGCCCCCTCCCCCCACTGCCACGTAGATGGCATCCGGGGGCTCGGAGCATTGGCGCAGGATTTCCAGGGCGATCGTGCCCTGGCCGGCGATCACCTCCGGGTCGTCGAAGGGGTGGATGAAGGTGAGACCGCGCTGCTCGGCCAGGCGCAGGGCCTCCGCACAGGCGGCGTCATAGGTGTCGCCGAACAACACCACCTCCGCCCCGCGGTTGGCGACGGCCCGCACCTTCATCTCCGGGGTGGTCACCGGCATCACGATCACGGCCCGGCAGCCGAGCTTCTGGGCCCCCAGGGCCACCCCCTGGGCATGGTTGCCGGCGCTGGCGGCGATCACACCCCGCTCCAGCTCCGCCGGGCTGAGGCCGGCCATCTTGTTGTAGGCACCGCGCAGCTTGAAGCTGAACACCGGCTGCAGGTCTTCCCGCTTCAGCAGCACGGTGTTCCCCAGCCGCCGCGACAGGTTGGGGGCCGGGTCCAGGGGTGTTTCGATCGCCACGTCGTAGACGCGGGCCCGCAGGATTCGTTGCAGCATCTCCTGTTCCGTCGGCCAGGGGTCCCCCTGGTGGCTGGCGGCGGTTGTGCTCATGGACCTGCGGTGATCCCTTCAGTGTGCCAACAGCTGGAAGCTCGCCCCGAACGTCTGTGCTGAACCGACACTCCACCGGTGGCAGCGCGTAGGCTCAACCAGGTTCAAGGCCTCTGGCATGCATCTCAGCGAGCTGACGCATCCGAATCAGCTGCACGGCCTGAGCACCGCCGAGCTTGAGGGCATTGCCCGCCAGATCCGCGAACGCCATCTGGAGGTGGTGAGCACCAGTGGCGGCCACTTGGGCCCAGGCCTGGGCGTGGTGGAACTGACGCTTGCCCTCTATCAAACCCTTGACCTCGACCACGATCGGGTGGTCTGGGATGTGGGCCATCAGGCCTACCCCCACAAGCTGATCACCGGCCGCTACAACGACTTCCACACCCTGCGCCAGCAGAACGGGGTGGCGGGTTATCTGAAGCGCTGCGAGAGCCGCTTCGACCATTTCGGCGCCGGCCACGCCAGCACCTCCATCTCGGCGGCCCTGGGCATGGCCCTGGCCCGGGATCAGCGCGGCGAAGCCTTCAAGTGCGTGGCCGTCATCGGCGACGGCTCTCTCACCGGTGGCATGGCCCTGGAGGCCATCAACCACGCCGGCCACCTGCCCAAGACCCGCCTGTTGGTGGTGCTGAACGACAACGACATGTCGATCAGTCCGCCGGTGGGGGCCCTCTCCACCCACCTCAACCGCATGCGGCACAGCAAGCCGCTGCAGTTCCTGCAGGACAACGCCGAGGAGGCGATCAAGCACCTGCCGTTCATGCACGGCGAGCTCCCCACGGAGCTCAAGAACCTCAAGGAGAGCATGAAGCGCCTGGCGGTGCCCAAGCTGGGCGCCGTGTTCGAGGAACTGGGCTTCACCTACATGGGTCCGGTGGATGGCCATGACATCGCCGGCATGGTCAAGGTGTTCCAGCAGGCCCATGAGCACGAGGGCCCGGTGCTGGTGCATGTGGCCACCACCAAAGGCAAGGGCTACGCCTATGCCGAGGAAGACCAGGTGGGCTACCACGCCCAGAGCGCCTTCGACCTGGCCACCGGCAAGGCCTATCCCTCCAGCAAGCCCAAACCCCCCAGCTACAGCAAGGTGTTCGGGCAGACCCTGATCAAGATCTGCGAACAGGATCCGCGGGTGGTGGGCATCACCGCCGCCATGGCCACCGGCACCGGCCTCGATTTGCTGGAGAAGGCCCGGCCCCATCAATACTTCGATGTGGGCATCGCCGAGCAGCACGCGGTGACCATGGCCGCCGGCATGGCCTGTGAGGGCCTGCGGCCCGTCTGCGCGATCTACAGCACCTTCCTGCAGCGGGCCTACGACCAACTCATCCACGACGTGGGCATTCAGAACCTGCCCGTCACCTTCGTGATGGACCGGGCTGGGATCGTTGGCGCCGATGGCCCCACCCATCAGGGCCAGTACGACATCAGCTACCTGCGCTGTGTGCCCAACTTCACGGTGATGGCCCCCAAGGATGAGGCGGAGCTTCAGCGGATGCTGATCACCTGCCTGCAGCACGACGGCCCCACCGCCCTGCGGATTCCCCGTGGCGAAGGGGAGGGGGCTCCTCTGCTGGAGGAGGGTTGGCAGCCCCTGGAGATCGGCCGGGGTGAGCTGCTGGCCGATGGTGACGACCTGCTGATCGTGGCCTACGGCGCCATGGTGGCCCCCGCCATGGCTACTGCTGGTCTGCTGCAGGAGCAGGGCGTACGGGCTGCCGTGATCAATGCCCGTTTCCTGCGTCCGCTCGACGAGGCCCTGATCCTGCCCATGGCCC
This sequence comes from Cyanobium sp., assembly GCA_014191535.1. Lineage (GTDB taxonomy): Bacteria > Cyanobacteriota > Cyanobacteriia > PCC-6307 > Cyanobiaceae > Vulcanococcus. The sequence goes on from BJHC01000002.1 coordinate 12,997, forward strand.
GCCGCATCGGCCGCGTGGTGACCATGGAGGAGGGCTGCCTGGCGGGCGGCTTTGGCGCCGCGGTGGTGGAAACCCTCAACGACCACGATGTGCTGGTGCCCGTTCACCGCATCGGCATTCCCGATGTGCTGGTGGACCACGCCAGTCCGGATCAGAGCAAGCAGGCCCTGGGGCTCACCCCGGCCCAGATGGCCGACGGCATCCTCCAGCGCTTCACCAGCCTGCGCCGCCAGCCGGTGGGTGTCTGACCCGCAGGTTCTGATCGTTGGCGCGGGCCCCTCTGGGGCGGATCTGGCCTACCGGCTAGCCGTAGCCGGCGTGGATGTGATGGTGGTGGACCGCCTGGCGGACCTGCGTCAGGCCGCCTTCAGCAGCGCCGCCGTGCCCTGGTCTGCCGTGGAGGAGCACCAGCTTCCAGAGTCGGTGATCGCGGCCCGCTGGAGCGGTTGGCAGTTGCTGGGGCCCGGTGGGCAGCGGCGCCAATGGCAGGCACCGCAACCGTTGGGCGCGGTGCTGGATTTCGGGGCGTTGCGGCACTGGTTGGCCCGCCGCGCCGAGGCGGCCGGTGCGCGGGTTGCCCTGGGCTGGCGTGCGGAGGGCTGGCGGCCCCATGGCGCGGGCGCTTGCGTGCAGTTGCGTGGTCCCGCTGGCGAGAGCCGCGCCGTTGAGGCCAACTGGGTGGTGGATGCCAGTGGACAGCAACGGGCCCTGCTGGGGGAGCCTCCCCCCACCCAGCATCCGCTGGTGCGCGGTGTGGGGGTGGAGTGGTTGGTCCAGGTGGATCCCCTGGCCTGGCAGCGCTGGGCCGATCAACTCAGTTTCATGCTGGGCAGCGATTGGGTTCCCCAGGGCTATGGCTGGGTCTTCCCCATGGGACCCGGCGTGCTGAAGGTGGGGATCTGTCGCCTCTGCGACCCCCGCGGGCCCCAACCGCCGTTGCAGACACTGCTCCAGCAGCTGCTCGATCGCCTGGGCCTGGGGGGCTGCCCGGTGCTGGATCGCCATGGCGGCCTGGTGCGCAGCAGCATTCATCGGCGCGAAAACCACCAATGCGGCCCCCTGCTGGGGCTGGGGGATGCGGTGAGCACCGCCAACCTGCTGGGGGGCGAAGGCATCCGCCATGCCCTCAGCAGCAGTGCTGTGCTGGCGCCACTGCTGTTAACGGCCCTGTCCGGCAAGCCGAGTGCTCTGCGCCACTACCCCCGCCGGCTGCGGCGACGGCTGGGTTGGCGGTGGTCCCTGAGCGGACGGCTCGCCCAACGCACCTGGCTTGGGCTACGCACAGCGGCGGCGGATCGGCGCCTGAACAGCTTGCTGAGGGGGCTGGAGGGCTGCTCCGCCGACGACCTGTCAGCACTGTTGTTCGACTACCGCTTCGAGCGCTATGGGCTGAGGGCCTTGCCCTATGCCCTGGGCTGGCGCTGAGGCCAGGCCTGGGGGCCGATGCTGGCTCGGCCCCAGACCCGTGGCGGTCGCTCAGACCACGCCGCGGGCGGCCAGGCCCAGGATGGCGCCCATGCCGAGGATGTGGCCGAAGGAGGTGGTGGCCAGCAGGGCTGCGTGGCTCATGCCGCCGAACATGGTGGGGTTGGGCAGCTGGGCACCCTCGTTGGGGTACTTCATGGTGGCTTTGCCGATGCCGATGGCGATCACATTGGCGACGATCATCACCAGGCCCACCTTCGGCGACCAGGCAACGGAAGCGGGGGCGATGGCCAGCAGGGGAGCGAGCATCGGAATCTCAAGCGACACCTCATCTTCCGGGGGGGATGGGCCAGCTCGCTCCGGCGCTTAAGACTTGTTCACTGCCGTTGGCTTGCTGCCGGCCTGGCGAAAACCCAACAGCACCAGCAGGTTGCTGAGGGTGAGGAAGGCTTCGGCGCCCCCATGCAGGGGATCCACATCCGCCAGCTGCTTCCCGTAGATCCCCTCCGCCACCAGGGCGGCGGCAATCGTGATCAGCACAAACAACAGCGTCAGGCAGAAGCCCCAGAAGGCCAGCCGCGGCATCCGGCCCGAACGCCAGCTCCACCACAGGAACAGCAGATAGGGCAGCAACGACAGGGCGAACAACGGGGCCGGATCGATGCCCGCCAGGGCCTGCAACAGGGCTTGGGCTCCCATGGCCTCAGGCCCTCGCGCGGCGGTTGAGGTTCCAGGCGGCGAGCGCCAGGGTGGCGTTACCCAGCAGGGTGCAGCCCGCCTGCAGCACCACCAGCCCATCGAGGGCAGCGGCGTTGTCGAACAGGTGCCAGGTGCAGGCCGCCATGGCGCTGACCAGTGCGGGCGTCATGGCCAGGGCCAGCCACGACCATTCCGGCTCGCCACGGCGCTTCCCCCAACGTTGGATCGCCGCCATGGCCAGCCCCCACTCCAGAACGGAGGCCACGTGGATCCACCAGGTGGGGAGCGACAGGGCGTGCATGGCCCCGGTCTAAGCGGCCATCACTCGACGGTGTGACTGCTGAACTGTTCGAACACCGTGCGCAGCACCGAGGCCATCTCCGGCTTCAGTTCACAGCCAGGGGTGGTCTGGGCCGCCAGCAGCAGCAGCGCACAGGCATCCACCAGCGAGGCCGCCTCATCACTGCTGAGGCTGATCAGATGCTCTTCCCCGCAGTGTGTGACGTGCAACAGAACCGACCTGATTTGTAGCCCAGGCTACTTTTCTGAATCCCGTTTGTGGCAATCAGCAGGTTTGCTTCACCATTGCCCCTGGATCTGCGGGGAATTCCGTTCTGGCTTGCAGCCTCAATGCAGCTGTTGAAGGCCAACGAAGCTGGCCCGTTGATGAAAATCCGGTTCCGCACCGCAATGGCGCAGAGCCCAGTACTGGCAACCCATTTCGCGATGCTCCAGCACCGTGGTGAGGGCGATCTCCAGGCGGGGATCAGCGGTTGTGAGCCAACTCGGCAACGGCAGCGCCAACGCCAGCGTGAGCCGCTGATCCGTGCGTTGCCAGGTCACCGGCAGGGCCTGAAGCCGCTGCTCTTCCCGACCACCATGGCGGTAGGCATCAAATCGGTAGAGATTCCAATCCCCCCGGCAGCTCACGTTCAGTTCCCAGTAGCCGCAATCGTTCTCCACCCCAACGAAGGCTTCGAAACAGCTGCTCTGCCAGAGCCCATCGCAACGCCGGGGCACAGCCGTGGGGGCGGGCAGCACCAGCTGATCCAAGGGCCCGTCCAACTGAAAGGAGACGCTCAGCTCAGCGCCAATGGCACGGGCGCTCGCCGTGAGCTGGAACGGGTCGACCCCTGGGCCCGGCGCAAACGGCCGTAGCAGCGCCATCAGGTCGCAGCGCGCCGTGGCGCAGCGGCCTGCGCCGGTGTCAGCCGTTGCACCAGCCGGCGCAGCGGCTCCATCTGGGCTTCGATGCTGGCGGTGAGCCGGAACTGCACCAGGGCACGCTGCAGATTGTGCTCCGGATGCTGGGCCTTGAAATACACGTTGCCGTTGAGGTGGTCGGTGAAGAAGCGCAGGCCGAGCTCAAAGCTGATCAGGCGCGCCGCATCCGGAATCAGCTGCAGCTCCAGCGGCGTCAGCAGCCCGCCGGCCTCCGCCAGGTAACCCTCAAGAATGGCCTGGGCCAGATCAAGGTCGAACCGCACCGCGTCCAGGGCGGTGGTTTCCTCCCCGAGTCGGTTGCAGCAGGACCGCAGGCAGTCGCCGATGTCGTAGTGCACCAGCCCAGGCTTCACCGTATCCAGATCGATCAAGGCGACCGCCCTGCCGCTGGAGCGATCCAGCATCACGTTGTTGATCTTGGGATCACCGTGGATTGGCCGCAGGGGGAGCTCGCCGCGCTGCTTGGCCTCCTCCAGCAACGGCACCAATCCCTCACGCTCGTGGATGAAGGCCATGCAGAAACGGCTGGCGTCGCTGCCTTGCCGTGCGCCGGAAGCCAGGGCGTTGCGGTAGGCCTCCAGATACAGGGGCGTGATGTGGAACCCCTCCAGGGTGTCCGCCAGGCTGTCCACCGGCAAATCACTGATCAGGGCGTGGAACAGGCCCAGTCCACTGCCCAATTCCCTGGCCTGATCTGCGGTCTGGATCACATCCACGCTCTCGGCCTGGGTGATGAAGCTGAGGCTGCGCCAGAACCCACCCGCCTCGCAGCAATGCCAGCTCTGATCGCTGCTCTGGGTGCAGATCAGCCGAGGGTGCTCCCAGCGGCGGTTGTGCAGGGCGGGTGGCTTGCGCTGCAGCTTCTCCTGCATGTGCTGGGAGAGCTGCTGCAGGTTGTGCATCACCAACTCAGGCTGCGTGAACACCGCTGTGTTGATCCGCTGCAGCACGGAGAGCGATCCGCCGCTCTCCACCAAATAGGTGTCGTTGACATTGCCACTGCCGAGGGGCGTGATCCCTGTGATCTGACCCTCCCCATGGAAGGCCTCCGCCACCCGCCGCAGACGGCTGTCGTCGAGGCCGCTCACGCCTGTTCGGCTTGCTGCTGTTCGATTTCCCGCAGCAGTTGATGGCGAATGTGGTCGGGGGATTTGTACTGGCGAGGCAGGCAGTTGTGCAGGGTGGTCAGGCGGCTCCAGGCAAGGGTTTTCTCAATGCGGGCCACGGGTCTGCCTTCCAGGAGCAGTTGCTTCAGGGCCTTGCGATAGAGGAAATATTTCGACTCCAGCTCACCGATGGTCAGACCCTGGGTTTCGCTCATGAAGCTCCTGGCTGACAAACCTGCAACTTCAAGCTATGCGAAAGCCGTCGACACCAAGGGCCCCGTGGGCCAGATGGTGGTGAGGTGTCACAGAGGGATGGCGGCCACACTCACAAGGTGCTGCAGGCCCGCTCAAACCGCAGCAACTGCTCCCGTTGCGTGGCACTGGCGGCCTCAGGCCGTTGCCCCAACAGCCGTTGGGCCCGTTGCACCTGCTCACAGGCCAGGTCGTTTTCACCGCGGTTGAACTGGTCGTCGGCGCTGAGCAAAGCCGCCTGGAGCCGCTGCCGGCTCTGTTGCGGCGTTGGCAGGACTGGGGCTGGAGCCGCTGCGGAGGGGGCCGCTGCGGGAGGGGCTGCCCGGTCGCGACCGGGCCGGCTGCAGGCCACCAAGCTGAGCACCAGGCTGGACATCACGGCTAAGCCGAGCAGGGCTGTGCCCCGTCGCTGCAGGGGCGGGCGTGTCATGTCAGCACCGCGGCCTGGTCGGCGCTCAGGCGCCCCGCCGCCAGCAGCGTGCGGGTGATCTGGGCGATGTCGAGCACCGCATGCACGCGGTAGCCCGCCGCCTCGAGCCGCTCCCGGGCCCGGCGATCGCGCTGCCCGCCGTGGTCGATGAACACCACCACGTCCTCCACCACCAGGCCTGAGCTTTCCAGCTTGGCAATGCCTTCGAGCACAGAGCCCCCGGTGATCAGGATGTCGTCCACCACCACCACGCGGTCGCCCTCGTTGAAGTCGCCTTCGATCAGGCGGCGCGCCCCATGGGCCTTCACCTCTTTACGGGGATAGATCAGGGGTTTGTGCAGGGCCAGGGAGAGCCCGGTGGCCGTGGGCAGGGATCCGTAGGGGATGCCGGCGATGCGGTCGAAGTGCAGCTGCTCCAGCAGCGTGCTGTAGCTGTGCAGCACCCGGTGGAACAGGTTGGGATCGGAAATGATCTGGCGCAGGTCGACGTAGTAGTTGAACACCGCCCCGGAGGCCTGCACGTACTCGCCAAACAGCAGACAGCCGATGTCAAAGAGGTCGAGGATCAGCGCGGTGGTGGCCTGCTGATCCGCCGGATCGGGCCTGCCCTCCTCGGCCACCCACAGGGCACAGCTGTTGCCATCGGCCCGGGGATGTTGCTCGAGCCAGCGCTCCCGCCGCCGGTTGATCAGGGCCTTGAGCTCACCGGCCTGCTCCCCCAGGTCGTCCTCCACCAGGAGGTTCTGGGGCAGGGGCAGCAGCAGGCCATCGGCGGCATCGTTCAGCCCCGCCTCCAGCAGGCCATCGAGCCGCTCCTCCTCGCTCCAGATGCTGCGCAGCATCAACACCCGCTCCGGCGCCGCCTGGCGCACCTGCCCGAGCACCGTGGGGTCGCTGGTGCCCACCTCCAGCAGCAGCTGATCGGGGGTGCCCCACAGCTGGCACTCCCGCACGATTTGCAGAAACAGCGGATCGGCGTCGCTGGGGTGGTACTGGATGCGCTTGGCGGCTGGGTTGGAGCTGCGGCAGGTGATCACCACCGCCTTGTCGGCATAGAGCAGAAAGGGTGCGGCGATGTCCTGGCCCGCCAGGGGGGACAAGGTGACGGCATCCACCCCCAGATCTTTGAACAGGTAGTGGGCCAGGGCGGTGGAGGAATTGAGGTCGCCGTGCTTGGCGTCAATGATCAGGGGCAGGTCCCGCGGCACCAGGTCGCGCACCTCCAGCAGCAGCTCGAGCCCGAGGGGGCCCAGGGCCTGGTAGAAGCCGAGGCTGGCCTTGATGGCACAGACGTGGGGGCTGGTTTCCTCCACCACCGCCTTGATCCAGTGGCGGGCCTGGCTGAGGAAGGAGCGGTTGGCCATGCCACGCCGCTGGGCCCAGCTCTGCAGCATCTCCGGATTCGGGTCAAGCCCGGTCATCAGGAGCGATTGGCGCTCGGCGATGGCTTCGGTGAGTTGAACGAAGAAGCCCATCGCCCCCT
>BJHC01000003.1 GCA_014191535.1 Cyanobium sp.
TGGTGCTCGCGGGGCAGATCCCCCGCGGCGTGTCAGAGCTGCTGCTGGCCGGCGTGGGGGATCTGGGCTGGACCGCGCAGGCGCCCCAACGGCTGGCGGGGCCGGGCGGGATCGGCTCCAGCTGCCTCGCCACCAGCCCCGATGAAACGGAACAGCTGGTGCTGATGCTGGGCACCACCACCACCCCACTGGGGGCCGATCAAGCCCTGGCCCTGCGGCTGCTGCACTGCCATTTGGGGATTGGCATGTCCAGTCGCCTGTTCGTGGCGCTGCGGGAGGAGCACGGCCTGGCCTACGACGTGGGCGTGCATCACCCGGCCCGCCTAGGGGATGCCCCCTTCGTGATGCACCTCTCCAGTTCCGCCGATCGGGCCGCTGATGCCACACGCGAGCTGCTCAACGAATGGCAGCGGCTGCTCCAGGAGCCCATCAGCCCGGCGGAGCTGGAGCTGGCCCTGGCCAAGTTCCGCAGCCAGGAGGCCCTGGGCCGCCAGACCAGCAGCCAACTGGCGGACCGCCAGGCCCTGGTGCTGGGCCACGGCCTGCCGATGGATTTCGCCGACCGCAGCCTGGAGGCGGCGGCGGCCCTCAGCCCGGAGGACTTGCATCGTGCCGCCTGCACGCTGCTGACCCAACCCTGCCTGAGCCTGTGCGGACCCAGCACAGCGTTGCGGGCGGCTGAGCGGGAATGGGGGCGCCATGCCCTCAACAACCCCTAGGGCCTAGGCCGGCTCCAGCAGCTCCAACTGGCGGCGCTCCAGCAGGAAGACGCCGCGGCGGAAGCGGACCGCCACCTGCTCACCGGCCCGCAGCCCCACCACGTCACCCTCCTCACCGGCGTCCACCAGGTCGGGCGGCCGCAGCATCGGCATGGGATCAGCGGTTTTGAGGTAGGGCGGCGCCTGCAGCAGCCGCACACGGGCCCCCACCAGCAGCGCAGCGGACTCAGGCGCGTCGGTCATGGCGGTTGGGCTCAGCCGGGTTGCGATGCTGCCACTCTCCTGCAGGATGGGGCCCATTGCTGGTCGTGTCGTGCGCGCCATTGCCAACTGGAGCGGTGCCCTCGCCGGATTGCTGCTGATCCTTTGCGGTGGCTTGATCCAGGCGGCCCTGCCTGGGGTGAGCAGCACCGGCCTGGCGGTGATTCCCCTCCCGATCAGCCTGCAGGTGCCGGCCCTGCTGCTCACGGCCCTGGTGTGTGGGCCCCGCCCGGCCATGCTGGCGGGGGTGGCCTACATCAGCCTGGGGCTGTTCCAGCTGCCGGTGTTCCAGGCCGGCGGCGGCTTGGGTTACCTGCTCGACCCCGGCTTTGGCTACATCGCCGGATTTTTGCCCGCCGCTTGGCTCACCGGGCGCCTGGGGCGGCAACCGGGCATGGACAACCTGCTCAGCCTGGCGGGGGCGGCCGTGGTGGGGTTGCTGGTGCTGCAGGCCTGCGGCCTGGCCAATCTGTTGCTCGGGGGCCTGGTGCAGCGCTGGAACGGGGCCCTGCCGCAGCTGCTGATCAGCTACAGCTTCGGCCCGTTGCTGCCGCAACTGCTGCTGTGCTGCGCAGTGGCGGTGTTGGCCCTGCCACTGCGGCGTCTGCTGCTGGTGGAGGCGTGATCGCGCCCGTCTACCGGACGGCACTCGCCGTGGTGCTGCTCGATCAACTGAGCAAGGCCTGGAGCACCGCCAACCTGCAGCCCGGCGTGGTGACGTCGCTGCTGCCGGGGCTGCTGCAACTGCGGCTGGTGTTCAACACCGGAGCCGCCTTCAGCTTGCTCACTGGCAATGCCCTGTTGCTGGGGTTGGTGAGTGCCGCCGTCGCGGCGGGGCTGGTGCTGTGGATTCAGACCAGCGGGCCCCTGCGGCCCTGGCAGGCGCTGGGGCTGGGGTTGTTGCTGGGGGGAGCCATCGGCAATGGCATCGACCGCTGGCGTCTCGGCCAGGTGGTGGATCTGCTGGAGTTTGTGCCGGTTGCGTTTCCTGTGTTCAACCTGGCGGATGTGGCCATCAACCTGGCGGTGCTCTGCCTGGCCATCGATCTGTGGCGTGGCCATGGGCGTCCGAGCCGCTGAGCTGCACTGGCGCGGCCCCGATGGGCAGCCGCAACGGCTGGTGCTGCATCCAGGCACCTATCGCATCGGCCGTGATCCAGACGCGGAGGTCTGCATCCCTGCGCCCGGGGTGAGCAAACACCACGCCCTGCTGGAACACTGCGGCGGCCAATGGCTGATCACCGATCAGCACTCCACCAACGGCCTCTGGTGGCGGGGCCGGCGGGTGCAACAGCTGTTGCTGGCCGATGGCGATCACCTGCAGCTCGGCCCGAGTGATCCCACCACGCCGCCCGCGCTTGCGTTCCACTGCGCGGTCTCGGCCCGTTGGCGTCGCTGGAGCCGCCTGGGCAGCGGTCTGTTAGCGGCCCTGGCGGGATCAGGCCTGGTGGTGCTGGCCCTGGGGCGGCTGCAGGTGCCTGTGGGCGGCGAGCTCAGCAACCAGCGGGGACCGCTGTTGCTCTACGACGGGCTGAACCAGCGCATGGCCTCCGCCGATTCCAACCAACAGCTCGACCAGACCCGCCTGGAGGCCTACCCCAGCGTCCTGATCGACACGTTGCTGGCCAGTGAGGACAGCCGCTTCTGGCGCCACCCCGGGGTCGATCCGATCGGCACCGCCCGGGCTGTGCTGAGCAATCTGCTGGGGGGCCGCGTGCTCGAGGGGGGCAGCACCCTGACCCAGCAGCTCGCCCGCAGCCTCTACCCGGAGCAGGTGGGTCAGGGGGACACCCTGGCCCGCAAGGGGCGCGAATTGCTGGTGGCCCTGCAACTGGAGGCCCAGTTCAGCAAGCGCGACCTGCTGCTGGCCTATCTCAACCGGGTCTACCTGGGGGTGGGCTGGGGGTTCGAAGCGGCCGCCCGGCACACCTTCGCCAAGCCGGCCAAGGCCCTCAACCTCGAGGAAGCGGCCCTGCTGGTGGGCCTGCTGCCCTCCCCCAACGGCTTTGATCCCTGCACCAATCCCGAAGGGGCCCTGAACGCACGCAACCAGGTGTTGCGCAAGCTGATGGACAGCGGTCGGATGCGGCCGGAGGCGGTGCGGCGGGCCCGGCGTCAGCCCCTGCAACTGGCCCCGGGGGCCTGCGGTGCCGCTGGCGCAGCACCGCTGCAGCGCCCGGCGCCCTTCTACGGCGACCAGGTGCGCCGTGACCTCGACACCCTGCTGGGCCGTGAGGTGGCCGCTGAGGGCAACTTCCTGGTCAGCACCTACTTCGATCCGCTGCTGCAGGAGGTGGTGGAGCGGCGACTGCGGCAGCTCCTGCAACGGCAGGCACCCGCCATCAGCCAGGGGGCCGTGGTGGTGCTGGATTCCCGCAATGGCGGGATCCTGGCCATCAGTGGCGGGCGCGACTACAGCCTCAGCCAGTACAACCGGGCCAGCATGGCCCTACGCCAGCCCGGCAGCACCTTCAAGCTGTTCCCCTACCTGGTGGCCCTGGACAAGGGCATGGGCCCCAACGATCCGGTGCCCTGCGGCCCGATGGAGTGGGGTGGGCAACGGTTCGGCAGTGGCTGCCGCGGAGAGCTGAGCCTCACGGCCGCCTTTGCCAGCTCCAGCAACACCGCAGCCCTGCGACTGGCCCGCCTGTTCGGACTGGATGCGGTGGTGCAGATGGCACGGGCCCTGGGGCTGCAATCACCGCTGGAGCCGGTGCCGGGGCTGGTGCTGGGTCAGGCGGAGGTGCGCCTGCTGGACCTCACCGCCGCCTATGCCGCCGTGGCCAACGACGGCATCTGGCATGCGCCGAGCACGATCCGCCAACTCACCGACGCCACCACGGCCGCCGGCAGGCCAGCGAGCGGCGGAATGGCAGGGGTCACCTCCCCCACGGAACCGCGGAGCCTGCGGCCGGGCCAGCGGGTGCTGCGCACGGCGACGGCGCGGCAGATGCAGCAGCTGCTGCAGGCGGTGGTCCGCCGCGGTACGGGCCAGGCAGCACGGCTGGGGGGGCAGGAGGGCGGCAAAACCGGCACCACCAACGGCGGCCGCGATCTGCTGTTCATCGGCATCGAACCCAGCCGCCACTGGGTGATGGGCATCTGGCTCGGCAACGACGACAACCGCCCCACCGGCGCCAGCAGTGCGATGGCCGCAGCGCTGTGGAGCGAGATCATCAATGCCGCAGGGCGCGGCAGCCTGGCGGCGGGCACCAGGCTGCGCTGAACTCATGACAGCAACCTCTCCCGCGTGAAACCACCCGCTCGGCTCTGGCTCTGGCTTGGGATCGGGCTGCTGTTGGTGGTGGCGATCACCGCCGTGCTGCAGGCGGTGAATGCCCTGATCTGGCAGTTGAGCTATCTGCTGCCCAGCTGGTTGGTGGGGCCCACGCTGCTCCTCCTGTTTGGCGGTGGGGCGCTGCTGTTGGCGCAGCTGCTCTGGCCCTGGTGGCAGGCCAGCCGCCGCGGAACCGGCAGCAAGGGGCCAGCCACCGTGGCCGCACCAGGCAACCGCCAGGAGGCGGCCCAACAAAACCTGGCGGCCATCGATCAACTGCTGGATCGCATCCGCGACGACGTGCAGCGGGAAGCGCTGCGGCAGGAGCGCCAGCGGGTGGCGGCGGAGCTGGAGCGGGGGGATCTGGTGGTGGTCGTGTTCGGCACCGGATCAGCGGGCAAAACCTCCCTGATCCGATCGCTGCTCAAGGATGTGGTGGGGGAGGTGGGCGCCGCCATGGGCTCCACCGATGACTGCCGCCGCTACCGGCTGCGGCTGAGCAACCTGCCGCGGGGCCTGCAGCTGGTGGACACCCCGGGCATCCTGGAGGCCGGTAGCGCTGGCCAGGAACGGGAGCAGCGGGCGCGCCAACAGGCGGCCCAGGCCGACCTACTGCTGCTGGTGGTGGATGGCGACCTGCGCCAGGCGGAGCAGGAGGTGTTTGAGGCCCTGGCCCGGCTGGGCAAGCGGCTGTTGCTGGTGCTGAACAAATGCGACCTGCGGGGCCAGGAGGAGGAACGGCGGCTGCTGGGGCTGCTGCGCCGCCGCTGCCAGGGCCGCATCGCCCCGGAGGATGTGGTGCCCGCCAGTGCGGCACCGCAGTCGGTGCCGATGCCTGGCGGGAGACCCCTGCAGCCGCCGCCGGAGATCGATGCCCTGCTGCGGCGCATCGCCCAGGTGCTGCACAGCGACGGCGAAGAGCTGATCGCCGACAACATCCTGTTGCAGAGCCGCCGCCTCAGTGATGCCGGACGGCAGCTGCTGACGGAACAGCGCCAGAGCGATGCGGAAGCGGTGGTGGATCGCTACAGCTGGATCAGCGCCGGCGTACTGGCGGCCACGCCCCTGCCGGTGGTGGATCTGCTGGGGGCGGCGGCGGTGAATGCCCAGATGGTGGTGGAGATCGGCCGCATCTACGGCGTCAGCCTCTCCCGTGCCAGCGCCCAGGATCTGGCGGTGTCGGTGGGGCGCACCCTCGCCAGCCTGGGGGTGATCAAGGGGGGGCTGAGCGTGATCGGCAGTGCCCTCAGCCTCAACCTGCCGGCGCTGCTGCTCACCCGGGCGGTGCAGGCGGTGGGGGCAGGCTGGCTGACGCGGGTGGCCGGCCGCAGCTTCATCACCTACTTCCAGCAGGACCAGGATTGGGGGGACGGCGGCATCCAGGAGGTGGTGCAGCGGCAGTACGACCTCAACCGCCGCGAATCCGCGCTGCAGGCGTTTCTCGCCGCCGCCCTCAACCGGGTGGTGGAACCACTGCAGCGCCAGCAGAAGCAGGGCCAGCTGCCCCCCCGGCCCGAGCGGCCGCCGGGGCCACCGCGGGGCTGAGCCCCAGGGCCTCGGGAGGTGGCGGCAGCAGCGGTCCGCGGGAATCGAGCACGGTGATCAGCACCAAATAGGCCACGGCGATGGCCACGGAAATCGCGCCGGTGAGGATCGCAACCCAACGGCCGCGCTGGTCTTGAGTGCTCATGGCAGCGACGCCTCCACCACGCGACGCAGGGTCTGCAACTGCTCCTCGCCGGTGTGGGGATTGCCGAGCACGGCTTTGAGGTGATGGCGGCCGCCATACAGGGGCCGCGACAGCATCAGTTGCTGATCGAGCAGGCGCTGGCGGGTCTCCAACGACCAGGCCTCGGCGGCGACCGCCTCGCTGCCCTGGGGGCAGAAGGCCAGCAGATGCAATGGACCGCTGCACAGGTCAAGCGGCAAGGGCTCCAGCAGTTGCTGCAGCCGCCGCCGCCGTGCGATGGCCCCCGACAGCAGCGCCTCGATCCCGGAGAGCCCAAGCTGCCGCAGGCCGAGCCAGAGCTTGAGCACCTCGGCGGGGCGGGTGCCCTGCAGACCGCACTCGCCGCCGTGGGCATCGGCCCAGCTGGGTTCCATGTAGGGCAGGCCCGTGGCGAAACAGGCCGCCAGCAGGCTCGGTTGGCGCAGCAGCAGCAGCGAACTGCTCTTGGGGATCCCCAGCAGCTTCTGGGGATTCACCGTGATCGAATCGGCCAGGCCCAGATCGGGCACGCGGCCGCGGTGGGCGTCACTCAGGGCAAACACCGCTCCGATGGCCCCATCCACATGCAGCCAGATGCCACGGCTGCGGCACAGGGCGGCCATGGCACCGATGGGATCCACCGCTCCGCGCACGGTGGTGCCAGCGGTGGCCACCACGGCCAACACGGGCCGGCCCTGCCGTTGGGCCTGATCCAGGGCCTCCTCCAACTGCGGGATGGCGAGGGCACCGCTGCCATCCACCGGCACCGGCCTGAGGGCCTCGGCAGGGAGGCCCATCACCATCAGCGCCTTGCCCAGGGAGACATGGGCATCGGCACTGCAGAACACCAGGGCCCCGGCTTCACCCGCCAGACCCGCCCGGTGGCGGGCCACCACCAGGGCCATCAAATTGCTGAGGCTGCCGCCACTGGCCGCCACGCCACCGGACTGATCGCCCAGCCCCAGGGCGGCGGCCAGCCAGGCGCAGAGGCCGCGCTCCAGCCGGGTCAGGCTCGGGCTGAGCTCCTCCGCCAGCAGGTTGTTGTTGAGGCCCGCCGCCACGAGCTCCGCCGCCACCGATGCCGCCAACGGCGGCGGGTCCAGGTGGGCCATGGAGCCCGGATGCAGCGGGTTGAAGGCGCCATCCATCACCAGCTGCAGGTCTGCGAGCAGGGCCTGGAGTGACTGGCCCTCCGGCGGTGGTGCCACCTCCGGCAACACACTCAGCAGGGGCAGGGGCGAGCGCTGGGCGGACGTCGACCACCACTGGCAGAGCTGCTCCGTGGCGGCCTGCAGAAAGCGCTCCAACTGGGGATCGCTCTGAAAAGGATCCGGAAACGCGGCCAGGGTCTGCAGCAGGCCCGTCGACGCCTCCGGTCCAGGCCCCGGCGATGGCTCGTGCTGAGGTGCTGGAGCCAAGGCGGCGGAACAAGCTGGCGCCATTCTCCCGTCCGACGGGCCGAACCCAGGGATGGCATCCTGCAGAGAGCGCGCGGTGTGGTCTCTGGGCGGCGACCCCCTGGTCTCAGGCCCTGGCGATGGCCGGAGCGATGGCCTGTGGATGGAGCGGCTGCTGCGCCGGGCTGCGCTGGTGGGCGAGGCCGGAGAAATCCCTGTGGCGGCGGTGGTTCTGAATGAACGGGGCCAGGCGATTGGCTGGGGCAGCAACCGGCGCGAAACCGATCAGCAGCCCCTGGCCCACGCCGAACTGGTGGCCCTGCAGCAGGCGGCGCGCCTTCGCCAGGACTGGCGCTTCAACGGCTGCACCCTGCTGGTGACGCTGGAACCCTGCCCCATGTGCGCCGGGGCGCTGGTGCAGGCCCGCATGGGCCGGGTGGTGTTCGGCGCCGCGGATCCCAAGCGCGGTGCACTGGGGGGCTGCCTCAACCTGGCCTCAGACCCCAGTGCCCATCACCACATGCAGGTGACGGGCGGCGTGCTGGCGGAGCGCTGCAGCACCCAGCTGGAGGCGTGGTTCAGGCGACGGCGGCAGCAGCGGCGGGGGCCGTCACCCGGAACGCCGGCAGTTCCTGCTCCAGCAGGTTGAGCAGGCGGTCAACGTTCTCTTCGCGGCTGTTGTAGCCCATCAGCCCGATGCGCCAGACCTTGCCGGCGAGGGCGCCGAGGCCGCCGCCCACTTCGATGCCGTGCTGGTTGAGCAGGTGCAGGGTGAAGGCCTTGCCATCCACGCCTTCGGGGATGCGCACGGTGGTGAGGGTGGGCAGGCGCAGGTGGGCCGGCACATGCAGCTCGAGGCCGAGGCGCTCCAGGCCCGCCCAGAGGCGCTCGGCGTTGCGGCGGTGCCGGGCCCAGACGTTCTCCAGACCCTCCTCAGCGATCAGGCGCAGGGCTTCGCGCATGCCGAAATTCATGTTCACCGGAGCGGTGTGGTGATACACCCGGTCGCTGCCCCAGTACTGGTTGAGCAGGCTCACATCCAGGTACCAGTTGGGCACCTTGCCGCTGCGGGCATTGAGCTTCTCCTCGGCCCGCAGACCCATGGAGAAGGGGCCGAGGCCAGGGGGGCAGCTGAGGCCCTTCTGGCTGCAGCTGTAGGCCAGATCGACCTTCCAGTCGTCGAGGTAGAGGGGCACGGCCCCCAGGGAGGTCACCGTGTCGAGCAGCAGCAGGCAGTCGTACTGACGGCACAGATCGCCGATGCCCTCCATGGGCTGGCAGACGCCGGTGGAGGTTTCGGCGTGGACGATGGCCAGGATCTTGGGGCGGTGCTGCTTCAGACCGGCTTCGATCTCTTCGAGGCTGAAGGCTTCACCCCAGGGTTTCTCCAGGGTGCGCACGTCGGCGCGGTAGCGACCGGCCATGTCCTGCAGGCGGAGGCCGAAATAGCCCTTCACCGCCACCAACACGGTGTCTCCGGGCTCCACCATGTTGGCGATGGTGGCCTCCATGGCCGCCGAGCCGGTGCCGCTCATCGGCAGGGTGAGGCGGTTGTCGGTCTGCCAGACGTAGCGCAGCAGCTCCTGCACTTCGCCCATCAGGGCCACATACAGGGGGTCCAGGTGGCCGATCGGGGTGCGGCTCAGGGCCTGGAGCACCGTGGGATGGGCGTTGGACGGGCCAGGACCCAGCAGCAACCGATCCGGTGTGGCGATCGGACCAAGGGAGAGGCGGTGCCGATCGGACACGGGATAGCTGGTGGAAGCCAAGGCCTGGAAGGGGTCTGGGTACAGGGAGCCTACGCAGTCGTCGGGGCGCTCAACGGGCCCGGACGTTGGTGTCCGCCAGGCCGCGGCAGAGGTGCTCGAAGGGGGCACGCACGATGCTGTTGATCGCCTCGGCGGAACCCGCACCGGCATCGGAAAGCTGCTCGCAAACCACATCAGCCATCAGGGCGATGCTGCGGACCGTCGGGCCGGTGGGGACTCCAAGACTCTTGTAGGTGTCGTCGAGGCCGTTGAGCACGCGCTCGTTGAGGATGGTGCTGTCGTCGGCCACCAGGGCGTAGCTGGCGTACCGCAGGAAATAATCCATGTCGCGCAGGCAGGCGGCCCAGCGACGGGTGGTGTACGCGTTGCCGCCGGGCAACAGCAGCTCCGGATCCGCTTGCCACAGGCGCTGGCTGGCCTCGCGCACGATCTCGGCCGCCTCGCGGTTGATCAGTTCCACCGCCGCCAGGCGCAGCTGGGCCTCGGAGAAGTAGCCGGAGATGCGGTCGATGGCATCACGATCGAGGTAACGACCGAGCTGGTCGTACCGACCGATCAGACCCGTGATGGCATCGCGCATGGCGTGAAGGATCGACGCACCTGAGCCGGAACGTAGCACCTGAAAACCCTCAGATCCCTTGCCGGCGCTTGCATCTGGCGAAGTTGACAGAAACGGTTACGCAAGCGGCCATGGCGGCCCATCAGAGCGGATTTTGGTTACGGCTGATACACAGGAGGTCGCCATGGCTCCGTACGGTCCCGCGCAGCCCGCTTCCAGGCCGGCCCTCCTTCCGCTTTCCGCTCAACCTCCCAGCGCAACGTCATGGCCAAAACCGCCCAGGACGTCCTCCGTCAGATCAAGGACGAGGGCATCGAACTGATTGACCTCAAGTTCGTCGATCTCCACGGCAAGTGGCAGCACCTCACCGTGTGTGAGGACCTGATCGATGAGGCCGCCTTCACCGAGGGTGTGGCCTTCGACGGGTCGTCGATCCGTGGCTGGAAAGCCATCAACGAGTCGGACATGGCGATGGTGCCGGATCCGAACACCGCCTGGATCGACCCCTTCTACAGCCACAAGACCCTCAGCCTGATCTGCTCGATCCAGGAGCCCCGCAGCGGCAAGCCCTACGCCCGCTGCCCCCGCGCCCTGGCCCAGAAGGCCCTGGATTACCTGGGATCCACCGGCCTGGCGGACACCGCCTTCTTCGGCCCTGAGCCCGAGTTCTTCATCTTCGACGACGTTCGCTACAAGAGCACCAACGGCTCCAGCTTCTACGCCGTTGATTCGATCGAGGCCCCCTGGAACACCGATCGGGTGGAGGAAGGCGGCAACCTCGCCAACAAGATCCAACTGAAAGAGGGTTACTTCCCGGTTGCCCCCAACGACACCCTGCAGGACATCCGCAGCGAGATGCTACTGACCATGGGCTCCCGGGGGGTACCCATCGAGAAGCAGCACCACGAGGTGGCCACCGACAAGCACGAACTCGGCATCAAGTTCGCCGAGCTGATCAGCGCGGCCGACAACGTGATGATCTACAAGTACGTGGTGCGCAACGTTGCCAAGAAGTACGGCAAGACCGCCACGTTCATGCCCAAGCCGATCTTTGCCGACAACGGCAGCGGCATGCACGTGCACCAGAGCCTCTGGAAAGGCGGCCAGCCCCTGTTCTGGGGTGAAGGCACCTACGCCAACCTCTCCCAGACCGCCCGCTGGTACATCGGTGGCCTGCTGAAGCACGCCCCCAGCTTCCTGGCCTTCACCAACCCCACCACCAACAGCTACAAGCGCCTGGTGCCGGGCTTCGAAGCCCCCGTGAACCTGGTGTACTCCCAGGGCAACCGCTCCGCCGCGGTGCGCATCCCCCTCACCGGCATGAACCCCAAGGCCAAGCGCCTCGAGTTCCGCTCCGGTGACGCCCTCTCCAACCCCTACCTGGGCTTCGCGGCGATGCTGATGGCCGGCATCGACGGCATCAAGAACCAGATCGATCCGGGCGACGGCACCGACGTCGACCTGTTCGAACTCTCCGCCGAGGAGTTGGCCAAGATCTCCACGGTGCCCGCCTCCCTCAACGGCGCCCTGGAGGCCCTCAAGGCCGACCACGAATACCTGCTGGCCGGTGGCGTCTTCACCGAAGACTTCATCGACAACTGGATCGCCCTCAAGTACGAGGAGGTGCAGCAGCTGCGTCAGCGCCCGCACCCCCACGAGTACACGATGTACTACGACGCCTGATCACCTCAGGTTTCCAACGCCCCGGCCCCGGCCGGGGCTTTTTTGTGGCGGACCGGATCAGCCGTGCCGGAGCTGGGCCAGGGCACTGTCATGCAGCCGACGCTCCTGGGCATGGCGTTGCGCCCAGGCCTGCTCCTGGGCATGCACGTCGGCCGCTTCGCTGCCATCCCCCGTGCGGTGGCGCAGGGCGATCACCGGTTCATGGCGCCGTTGCCGCTGTTGGCGGGCCCGCATCCAGGCGACGAAGGAACGGGTTTCCGAGGGCGATGCACTGGCCATGGGACCTCCTGTCTCGATACCTCCATTCTGTAGCGGTTGCTACCAAGCGTGGGGTGATGCCATCAACCGTGATCTCTGACCCCCACGGCCCGCACCGGGCGGGTCGGATCCGTTGGAATGGGGGCACCTTGCTGTACCGGCGCCAGTCCATGGCCGACACCCTCACCAAGCTCGCGTATCAGGCCCTGCAGCAGGGCAAGAGCCTGATGGGGGTAGCCCACAAGGAGGTGAGCACCAAGCTGATGGAGCTGGTGGCACCGGCCGGTGCGCCCAAAACCCGGCCGATACCGCCCCAAATGCTCAAGGATCTGCAGGCCGCCCACAGCGCGCTGCTGGAGATCGATTGGCAGGAGGCGGAACAGGGGCTCTACCCCACCAGCCTTCTGTTTGATGGCCCCTGGCTGGAGTGGGCGGCCCGCTATCCGCTGGTGTGGCTGGACATGCCCAGCACCTGGGCGCGCCGCAGTGAGCGCAACGTGCGCGACCTGCCCCAGGAGGTGCGCAGTGAGAACTATCCCGACTACTACCTCCAGAATTTTCACCACCAGACCGATGGCTATCTGAGCGATTACTCCGCCTCGCTCTACGACCTGCAGGTGGAAATCCTGTTCAACGGCACCGCTGATCCGATGCGGCGCCGGCTGATCCGCCCGCTGGTGGAGGGGCTGCGGGCGTTCAAGGATCGGCCAGCCAGCCAGCTGCGCATCCTCGACATCGCCACCGGCACCGGCCGCATGCTGCGCCAGCTGCGGGGTGCCCTGCCGGAGGCTCAGTTGGTGGGCCTCGACCTCTCGGCCGCCTACCTGCGCCAGGCCAACCGCTGGCTCAGCCAGCTCCCCAGCGAGCTGCCCCAGCTGGTGCAGGGCAATGCCGAAGCCATGCCCTTCGCCGAGGGCAGCATGCAGGCGGTGAGCTGTGTGTTTCTGATGCATGAACTGCCGGCGGAGGCCCGCCAGGCGGTGCTCAACGACTGCTTCCGGGTGCTCGAGCCGGGCGGCACCCTGGTGCTGGCCGATTCGGTGCAGCTGGCGGATTCCCCCCAGTTCGAAGCGGCCATGGACAACTTCCGCCGCGTGTTCCACGAGCCCTACTACCGCGACTACATCGGCGACGACATCGACCAGCGGCTGCGGGATGCCGGCTTCAGTGGCATCCGCGCCAGCTCCCACCTGATGACCCGCGTGTGGAGTGCCACCAAGCGCTGACAAAAGGCCCTCGCCGCAAGGGCATCCCCATAGGGTCTGAACAGCGGAATCGCCGGTGAGATCGGGCATGGCCAATCCATTCAGCGTTCGATGGTTGGCCGGCTGGACCTTTCAGACCGTGTTCATGGGGGGGCAAGTGCAGGTGGAAGCGCACGGCTTCGGCATCTGTCTGCGCACACCGGTGCTGCCGGGGGAAAGTCCCATCTCCGCCGCCGACCGCCTCGTGCTGGCGGAGGACCAACGCCGTCGGGCCCTGCACAACGCCTGGCTGCGGGGTGAGCGCCTGGCCCAGTCCAGCCCGGCACCCCGCCTCAGTGGCGCCCGCGTGGATGAGCAGCCCGCCACCCTGCCCGAGCCGAGCGACGCCGCCATGGAACCGGCCGCCTAACGGCGCAACCAGAGGGCCAACAGCAACCCCACCCCACCCCAGCGCAGCGCCGCCCACAGCCAGCGCTCCTGCCATGGGGCCGCCTGCAGGGGGGCGGGCAGGGGATCCAACAGCCGTTGGGCCAGGGCCATGCGTTGACGCAGGCGTCGCGCCTGCAGGCTGTCATCGCGGGGGTGGAGCCGCTCCGCCCGCGACACCTGGGCCATCACGCCCCCCAGCTGGTGCAACCAGCGGATCGGCGCATGGGGGGAACGCGGACGCTGCTGCATGGCGTCAGGATGGCCGGCGGACACGCCGTTCGTCCAGTGACCTCGCCCGCCCCCCCGATGCGATCCCGCCCCAGCCCCTGGCCGGAGGGCAGCCAGGGGGCCACCGAGGCCCTGGCCCGCCTGTTGAGCATTGATGAGCGTCAATGGCACGCCCTCAAGGGTCAGCCCCGGCGCCGGGCCGCTGAACTGCTGGCGGCCGCCCTGGTGCAACTGGTGAACGACGGCGATGCCACGCCGATGGTGGAGCAGGCCCTGGGGTGGCTGCAGGGGGAGTTGCGCGACCCCGGCTGCCCGCAGCACGGTCGCTGAACAGAAAGCCCTAGCCCCTCAGGCCACGCGGCGCACGGCCACCTGCACGCGGTTGCCGCGACGGCTCCAGCGCACGTCCTCAAAACACTGGTGGATCAGAAACAGACCGCGGCCGCTGCAGGCATCCGGCGCATCGGGCAGAGCGCTGCGCGGCCCTGGGGCGGCAGGCCTGATCCTTCGTCCTGCACCTGAAACACCAGCCAGCGCGGTGTGAGGATCCGCCGCACCCGCAGGCACTTGCGCGGGTCATTGCCGTTGCCGTGGCGCACCGCATTCACCAACACCTCCTGCAGCCCCAATTGCAGGGTGCCGAGCTGGGCTGTGCCGTTGATCGGCTCCAGCAACAGCTCCAACAGGGGAGCGAGGTGCAGCGTGGACGGGGTAATGAAATCAGCCCAACGCAAGGGCATCCAACGCGAAGCCATGGTCGCGGGTGCTGGGGGCACATCCCCGGCATCTCGACCCTACCGCTGCAGCAGAGCTGCTGCTGCGGGCGTCATCAGGCGGGCACGCGGCGCTGCAGGGCGGGATGGGACAGCAGCGCATCCATCAGGCGCACGCCACGCAACTGGTTCACCAGCGGCAGGTGGCCCTCCGGGGCCTCCAGCGACCAGGTGAAGGAGCCGGGATAACGCGTCCACACCCCGGCCTGCTTCCAGCCCAGGCGCGGCCACAGCTGATCCCAGCGGCCGGAGAGGCTGCGCAGCAGGCGCAACTGCACCGAAAAGCCGAAGCGACCCTGGGAATAGACCACCCAGAGGCGATCGAGGCTCTCCAGATCCGCAGCAGCGATCGGGGGCACCTCGGAGTAGTAGACGTAGCCGCGCTTGACGGCATCGGCGCCGGCCAGCTGGCGCAGGTGCTCACTGGTGAGCCGGTCGGCCTCCTCGAAGGCCTGGTCGATCAGCGCCCGCTGCAGGGGGGCGTAATCGAGGCCCTGAGCGCTGCTCACCGCCAGCCAGCCCTCCGGATGGCGTTGCCAGAAGCTGTCGACGAGGGAATCCCGCTGGCTGAGCAGCAACTGCACCAGGGTGCCCGGGGCCCAGTCGTCAGCGGTGGCGTCGAGGCGGTCGAGTTGCTCGGGAATCAGGGGGCGCAGCTCCAGGCAACGCTGTTGCAACTGAGGAATCAGCGTGCGCCGTTGGCGCGGCGCGGCACTGAGAAAACGCTCCAGCAACTGGTCGGCACTGACCGTGGTGGTGACAGGGGGTCCGGAAAGCATCGAGAGGGACTGAGCTGTCGCCAGCGTTGGCCCACTATGTCAGGCGTGGCCGGAGGCAGGCGGAGTGACCACGCAGGGGCGTGAAGGGATCGAACCGTTCCTGGCGGCCGCCGGTGCCGTGTTGGATGTGCGCGCCCCGAGCGAGTACGCCCAGGGCCACATCCCCGGCGCCCGCAATCTGCCCCTGTTCAGCGATGCGGAGCGGGCGGCGGTGGGGACCGCCTACAAGCAGCAGGGCCGTCAGGCCGCGATCCAGCTGGGGCTGGAGCTGGTGGGGCCGCGCTTGGCGGAGCTGGGGGAAGCGCTGCGCACGGCCCAGGCGGAGCAGGGCGGCGTGCTGCGGCTGCACTGCTGGCGCGGTGGCATGCGATCAGAGAGCGTCGCCTGGTTGGCCCGGCAGCTTGATCTGCCGGTGATCGTGCTGGAGGGGGGCTACAAGGTGTTCCGGCGCTGGGTGCTGGAGCTACTCGAGGAACCCTGGCCAGTGCAGTTGCTGGGGGGTCGCACGGGCACCGGCAAGACCGATCTGCTGTTGGCACTGCGGCAGCGGGGCGTGGCCGTGCTGGATCTCGAGGGCTTGGCCCATCACCGCGGCAGCAGCTTCGGGGGCCTGGGCCTGCCGCCCCAGCCCAGCAATGAGCATTACGAGAACCGCATCGCCATGGAGCTCCGACACCACCGGCAGCGGGGGGCCCAGCAGATCTGGCTGGAGGCCGAGAGTGCCCAGGTGGGTCGCTGCCGCATCCCCGCCGGTTTGTGGCGCCAGATGCAGGAGGCGCCGCTGCTGGAGATTCAACGGCCCCTGGCGGAACGGCTGCGGCAACTGGTGGCCGTCTACGGCGGTCAGGACCCGGTGGCCCTGCGCGATGCCACCGAACGCATCGCCCGCCGGCTCGGACCGCAGCGCACCAGCGCCGCCGTGGAGGCGATCGACCGCGGCGACTGGACCGCCGCCGCCAGCCAGATGCTCGATTACTACGACCGCTGCTACGACCATGAGCTGGCCCGCCACGGCGCGGAGGATCAGCGGCGTCTGCTGGGCAGCCACGACCTGGGCCACCTGAGCGCGGAAGCGGCCGCTGATCAGCTGCTGGGCACCGGTTGCATGACCGCCAGCCCCGCCTAGGGGGCGCATCGGGCGCGATGAACAAGCCTGCGGCAGATCCGCAAACAGCCGTTGCAGCAGCACCCCAGACACGGCGGCCCCATCCCACTGCGGGGGGCGGGGTAACACCGGGGGTTGGCTGATCTGAGAGGTGGGGGGTCTGACCCGAGTGAGTCAGCCCCTGCAGAGCAGCCAAACCGCACATCCCCGTTCGTTGGGGGCCGGCACCGACCGGGCAGTCAGGCGTCAGGCAACCATGC
>BJHC01000004.1 GCA_014191535.1 Cyanobium sp.
GCGCGGGCCGCTCACGTAGTCGCCGTATTCGGCGGTGTTGGAGATCGAATCGCGCATGGCGGTGAGGCCGCCCTTCACCATCAGATCCACGATCAGCTTCACCTCGTGCAGGCACTCGAAGTAGGCCAGCTCAGGCTGATAGCCCGCTTCCACCAGGGTTTCGAAGCCCGCCTTCACCAGCTCGGAGAGGCCGCCGCAGAGCACGGCCTGCTCACCGAACAGGTCGGTTTCGGTTTCTTCCTTGAAGTTGGTCTCCAGGATGCCGGCGCGGGTGCCGCCGATGCCCTTGGCGTAGGCCATGGCCAGGCCGCGGGCATTGCCGGAGGCGTCCTGGTGGATGGCGAACAGGGCGGGAACGCCCATGCCGTTCTGGTATTCCCAGCGCACGGTGTGGCCGGGGCCCTTGGGGGCGATCATCACCACGTCCACATCGGCCGGGGGCTTGATCAGCTCGAAGCGGATGTTGAAGCCGTGGGCGAAGCTCAGCACCTTGCCGGCGCTGAGGTGGGGGGCGATTTCCTTGTCGTAGACAGCCTTCTGGAACTCATCGGGCAGCAGCACCATGATCCAGTCGGCCTTGGCGGCCGCATCGGCCACGCTCAGCACCTCCAGGCCATCGGCCTTGGCCTTCTCGGCCGAGCGGCTGCCTTCGTAGAGGCCCACCACCACGTTCACGCCGCTGTCCTTGAGGTTGAGGGCGTGGGCGTGACCCTGGGAGCCGTAGCCGATGATGGCCACCGTCTTGCCGTTCAGCAGGCTGAGGTCGGCATCGGTGTCGTAATAGAGCTTGGCCATCGGGGCTGCGTCGGACTGGGCAAAGAGCGAGCTTACGCAAACGCCCTCTGGCCCTCCCCCAGCGGAACCTCAGGCCTCGGTGGGATGGGCGATCACGCGGTCGATCAGGCCGTACTCCACCGCCTCGGCGGCACTCATGAAGTAGTCGCGGTCGGTGTCCTTCTCGATCTTGGTGAGGGCCTGGCCGGTCATGTCCGCCATGCTCTGGTTGAGCATGTCCTTGATGCGCAGGATCTCGCGGGCCTCGATCTCAATGTCGCTGGCCTGGCGCTGGCTGGTGCCCCCCAGGGGCTGGTGAATCATGATCCGGCTGTGGGGCAGGGCCAGGCGCTTCCCCTTGGTGCCGGCCCCCAGCAGGAAGGCCCCCATGGAGGCGGCCAGACCCACGCAGATGGTCACCACCTCGGATTTCACGTACTGGATCGTGTCGTAGATCGCCAGGCCGGCGGTCACCGATCCCCCGGGGGAGTTGATGTACAGGTAGATCGGCTTGGAGTTGTCCTCCGAGTCGAGGTAAAGCATCTGCGCCACCAGGCTGTTGGCGATGGCGTCGTTCACCTCGGAGCCGAGGAACAGGATCCGCTCCACCCCGAGGCGGGTGTAGATGTCGACCCAGCGCTCGTACTGGCTGCCGGGCAGGCGGTAGGGAACGCTGGGGGTGCCGATGGGCATGGCGGAGAGGGTGGTGGAGCCGGGCTGGACCGGTGTTGAAGGGTGTGGAAGGGGAGACAGGCCGCAATGGCGGACCGCGGGGTCAGCTGATCCCGGGGTTGCCGGGGCTGACGCCGGCGCCGGCGGGCACCGGGGCGGGCAGTTGCTTCTGGCTGGTGAGCACCCGATCGATCAGGCCGTACTCCAGCGCCTCCTGGGCGGTGAGGTAGGTCATGCGGTCGGAATCCTTGGAGAGCTGCTCGATGCTCTTGCCGGTGTTGTTGGAGAGCATCTCGAGCATGGTCTGCTTGTTGTGCAGCACCTCCTTGGCCCGGATCTGGATGTCGCTGGCCTGGCCGCGGGCACCGCTGCGGGGCTGGTGCAGCACGATCGAGGCGTGGGGCAGTGCCGCGCGGTGCCCCTTGGTGCCGGCGCTGAGGATCATCGCGGCGGTGCCCATGGCCTGGCCGATGCAGATGGTGTGCACCGGCGGCTTCACGTAGCGCAGGGTGTCGGCGATGGCGAAGGCTTCGGTTTCAAAGCCGATGGCATCGCCCGAGTACCAGCTGGTGCCGGTGGAGTTGATGTAGAAGAAGATCGGCTTCTCCGGGTTGTCGAACTCCAGGTAGAGCAGCTGGGCAATGATCAGCTCGGTCACGTCGATGCCCATCTGGCGCTTGGCGTCGTCGTCGCTGAACAGCGGCAGACCCAGATAGACGATCCGCTCCTTGAGCAGCAGGGATGGCAGGTCCGGCGGAGGGGTGCGCATCACGGCGGAATCGCCGTAGTAGGGAGCTGACACCGACATCCGCGGATTCACTGCAGGCCTGAAGCCGGAGCCTAGCGGGGGGTGGCGTTGTCCTGATCGCCCTTGGTGGACCGTTTGGGGCTGGATTTGCTGCGGCCGCGTGCCGCGCTGGGCTCCGGCGGTTCGCCGCCATCCAGGCGTCCGAACACCATCCGGCCCGTGGGGGTCTGCAGGGCGCCGGTGATCGTCACCGCCAGCCGCTCGCCGCTGCGGCCGTGGGCACCATCCACCACAACCATCGTCCCGTCCTCCAGATAGCCCACCCCCTTGTGGGATTCCTTGCCGTCGCGCACGATCTTGAGGTTGAGCTCATCACCCGGCTGCACCTCGGGCCGCAGGGCGATCACCAGCTCGCTCAGGTTCATCACCTTGAGGCTCTGCACCTCGGCCACCTTGGCCAGGTTGTAATCGGCGGTGAGCAGGGTGCCGCCGGTGTCCTCCGCCAGTTTCAGCAGCTTGTCGTCGACGCCGTTGCCCTCGTAGCGGGTGGTGTTCACCACCAGACGGCGGCCGTAGCGCTCCCGCAGGTCGCTGAGCAGCTTCAGGCCGCGGCGTCCCTTGGCGCGCTTCTCGGTGTTGCTGGAATCCGCCAGGGCCTGCAGTTCATCGATCACCGACTGGGCCACGATCACCTGGCCCTCCAGCAGGCCCGACTCCAGCAGGCCGCGGATACGGCCATCGATGATCACGCTGGTGTCCAGGATCTTGGCGGTGGCGGGCATCAGCACGCCATCGGCCACCAGCAGGGCCTCGGCATTGCTGGGGTTGAACAGCCGCAGCAGGGTGCGGCCATGCACCTCCGCCAGGTTGTAGCCCGACACCCCGAAGAACACGTTGGCGGCGACGGCCGCCAGGGGCTTCACCAGCACCAGCTCCCAGGGGAGCGAGAGGAACAGGATTGGGGAGATCAGCAGGTTGGCCACCAGCAGGCCCAGGATCAGACCCACGGCGCGGCTTACCAGCAGGTCGGTGGGCATGCTGCGCACCTGCTCCATCAGCCGCCGCCGCAGCCGCTGGAACACCACGCCCGCCAGCAGGCCCGCCAGGGCGCCGGCACCGCCCAGGATCCAGCTCAGCTGCTCCAGGTTGTCGATGCGGATCAGCTGCTGCTCCGGCAGGAGATCCACCCCCAGCCAGCCGGCGGCGGCGCCGGACACCACGAAGAGCACCAGGATGAGGCTGTCCACCATGGCTGGTGCTGTGGCTGCCGCGAGCTCTGAACAGGCAGCATGCCCCATCCCGGGGGCTTTGGCCCGGGGAGGTAACCGGCCTTCAGGGGCCGGCTGGCCCCCCCGCAGCGCCTACCTGCACATCCCTTTCTGCCACCGGCGTTGCTTTTACTGCGATTTCCCGGTGGTGCCCCTGGGGGATCGGGCTGGCGCCGCCCCCGGCCAGCCCGGCAGCGCCTCCATCGCCCACTACCTGGATCAGCTGCTGCAGGAGATCGCCGCCGCCCCGGCGGGGCCTCCCCTCTCCACGGTGTATGTGGGTGGGGGCACCCCTTCGCTGCTGGCTCCGCCGCAACTGCAGCAGCTGCTGGGCGCCCTGCGCCGCCGCTACGGCATCGCCCCCGGCGCCGAACTCACCCTGGAGTTGGATCCCGCCAGCTTTGATCAGCACCATCTGCAGGGCTATCTGGCCGCCGGCATCACCCGGGTGAGCCTGGGGGTGCAGAGCTTCGACGATGCCGTGTTGGCGCAGCTGGGCCGTCGCCATCGCCTGGCGGACGTGCGTGAGGCGGCGGGCTGGCTGCAGGCGGCCCAGGGGCGCGGGCGCCTCAGCAGCTGGAGCCTCGATCTGATCCAGGCGCTGCCGGGTCAGACCCTGGAGGGCTGGCGCCAGCAGTTGCGGCAGGCCATCGATCTGGGCCCGCCGCATCTCTCGATCTACGACCTGATCCTGGAGCCGGGCACCGTGTTCGAGCGCTTGGAGCGGCGCGGACAGCTGGACCTGCCGGAGCACGACCTGGCGGCGGATCTGCAGGAGTGCAGCGTGGCGGAGCTGGCGGCCGCCGGCTACGGCCACTACGAGATCTCCAATTACGCCCTACCCGGCCACGCCTCCCGCCACAACCGTGTGTACTGGAGCGGCGCCGGTTGGTGGGGCTTTGGGCTCGGCGCCACATCCGCCCCCTGGGGCCAGCGCCAGGCCCGCCCCCGCACCCGTGAGGGCTATGGCGTCTGGCTGCAGCAGACCCTCCAGCAGGGTGAGGCCGTTGCCGCAGCCCCCGCTGAGGGGATGCCGTTCGATGAGCTGGTGCTGGTGGGTCTGCGCCGGCGGGAGGGGGTGGCACTGCAGGCCCTGGCGGATCAGGCGGGCCTGTCGGCGGCGGCGCTGGCGGCCCTGTGCCGCCGTTGGCAGCCGTTTGTGGACGAGGGCTTGCTGCGCTGCGAAGGACCCCGCTGGCGCTTGAGCGACCCCGAGGGCCTGGCCCTCAGCAATGCGGTGCTGCGGGAGCTGATGGGGTGGTGGGAGGCGTGGCAGCCGGCTGCGGCTGCAGGCCCGCCACCCAGCCCCTGAGGGCTTCAATGCACAGCTCGCGCCCCGCCAGCAGGGGCGGGCAGAACGGGGGCTGGCGTTCGGTGAGGCCCAGCAGGTCGGCGGTGACGCGCACCTGACCATCGCACTGCTCGCCGGCGCCGATGCCAATCACGGGAAGGGTGAGCTCGGCGCTCAGGTCCGCCGCCAGTTCCTGGGGCACGTGTTCCAGCACCAGCGCGAAGCAGCCGGCGGCCTGCAGGTCGCGGGCCTGCCGCTTGAGCCGTTCCTGGCTGAGGGGGTCCTTGGCCTGGCGCCGGTAGCCCAGCTGATGCACCGACTGGGGGGTCAGCCCCAGGTGCCCCATCACCGGAATGCCGCTGCGCACCAGCCGATCCACCACCTGCAGGGTTTCCGGTTCGGCCCCCTCCAGCTTCACGCCCGCGGCGGGGCTGTCCTTGAGCACCTGGCCGGCGGCGGCCACCGCCGCATCGGCTCCGCACTGGTAGCTGAGGAACGGCAGGTCGGTGATGATCAGCGGCCGCTGGTCGGTGGGGCGCTGCAGCCCGCGCCCCACGGCGCGGGTGTGCAGGATCATCTCGTCGAGGGTCACCGGCAGGGTGGTGGCGTGGCCGAGCACCACCATCGCCAGGGAGTCGCCCACCAGGATCACATCGGCGCCGGCCTGTTCCACGAGGGCGGCAGAGAGCGCATCCCAGGCGGTGAGCACCGCGATCGGGCGGCCCTCCTGCTTGCAGATGCGCAGATCAGCTGGTCGCACGCCCTGAGCCCCTCACGGCCGAGGCCCATTGCTAGCATCCGCACGACTCGGACCCACGCGGCCCGGACGCCTAAATCTGGTCAGGACCGGAAGGGAGCAGCCACACGGGATGCTCCAGGCAGGCGTGGATTCCGGGTCACCCTCTTGCCTCTAGCCCTGGCGGCGGTTCAGCAGGAACGACGGAATGGCGGCACCGGGGGGCTCGCTCTCGGAGCCGGCGCTGTTGATGAAGCTGCCCAGGGCCCGTTCGGGGCGGTAGGCGCCGCCGCCTTCAAAGCCGGTGGCAATCACGGTGACGTGAATTTCGCCCTCAAGGCGCTCATCCACCACGGCCCCCACGATGATGTTGGCCTCGGGATCCACCACGTCGTAGATCACCTCCGAGGCGGTGGTCATGTCCTCCAGGGTCATGTCCTTGCCGCCGCTGATGTTGATCACACAGCCCTTGGCGCCATCGATGCGGGCCGACTCCAGCAGGGGGCTGCTGATGGCGGCCTGAGCGGCCTCGCTGGCGCGGGAGCGGCCGGAGCCCACCCCGAGGCCCAGCAGGGCGGTGCCGGCGTCGGTCATCACCGAGCGCACATCGGCGAAGTCGACGTTCACCAGGCCGGGCTTGGTGATGATGTCGCTGATGCCTTTCACGCCCATCCGCAGCACGTCGTCGGCGGCGCGGAAGGCGTCCTGCAGCGGTGCGCCGGCGATGGCTTCCCGCAGCCGGTCGTTGGGGATCACGATCAGGGTGTCCACGTGCTCCGACAGGCGGGCGATGCCCTCCTCGGCCTGGCGCATGCGGCGGCGCCCCTCGAAGCCGAACGGTTCGGTGACGAGGCCCACGGTGAGAGCGCCACACTCCTTGGCCACCTCCGCCACCACCGGTGCGGCGCCGGTGCCGGTGCCGCCACCCATGCCGGCGGCGATGAACACCAGGTCGGCCCCCTGCAGGGTTTGCGCCAGGTCGCTGCGGGATTCTTCAGCCGCCTTCTGACCGATGGCCGGGTTGCCGCCGGCCCCCAGGCCCCGCGTGAGCTTCTGACCCAACTGGACACGCTGCTTGGCGGACGACTGCAGCAGCGCCTGGGCATCGGTGTTGAGCACCCGGTAGCCCACCCCCTGCAGATCCGAGGCGATCATGCGGTTCACGGCGTTGCTGCCGCCGCCGCCCACGCCGATCACTTCAATGCGGGCCGATTGACTGGGCACGATGCCGGTGCTGCCGTTGCTGGTGGCACTGAGGCCTTCAGGTGCGATCTCCATGGAAGGTCCCATGCCGTTGGTGCTGCGCAGCATTATGTCGTTGATCCGCGCGATCAGATGCCGGAGTCAGCACACCGTTGCCGGGCCGCTCGGGGCACGCAACCGGCTGTCACCGTTTGCTGGTGATTGGGGTCAGTCCCGTCCAGCGGGTGTCGCTGGCGTGGGTGGTTTGGCCTGACGGGTGGCTTCCCCGATGCTCAGCCGTGGTTTGCCGGGAAGCCCCAGTTCCGGTTGTTCCGGATCGCTGAGGTCGATCGACTGCACCTTGAGGTTGCGGATCTGGCCGGGCAGATGCGCCGACAGATGCCGCAGCACCTCCAGGCGCCTGGGCAGGCGCTGATCCGGCGGCCCCAGATGCACATCGCCCAGGGCCGCGGTGCGCAGCCAGAGGCTGCCATTGGGTTCGAAGCGCACCTGCTGCAGGGCGCTGCCCAGGCTGCGCTGTTCCGCCAACACCAGGGCCAGCTGGGGCCGCAGCCGCTCCTGCCAGCCCAGCACCTGCACCTGGGGTGCGGTGCTGCCGCTGCCCCCCTGGTGCTGGCGGCTGGTCATCCAATTGCCGAGCCGATCCACGTAGCCGCGCTCGAGGCCGCGGTTGCTGCGGCGCTCCGCGCTGGCCACCGCCTCCCGGTCCACCAGGGTGATGCGCAGCCGCGGCGGCAGCATCAGCCGGCTCACCTGCACCTGCTCCACCGGCAAGCCGGCGGAGAGCCGCTCGGCCAAAACTTGGGGCTTGAGCTGAAGCAGCTGCAGCGGCAGTTGCAGCTGACCCTCACGGATCACCTGGTCGCGGCTCACCTGGCGGCTGCCCACCACGTCGATCTGCCCGGGGCTGCGCAGCACCCAGCCCTGGCGCAGCAGGGCCCAGCTCAGCCCACCGGCGACGCCGCTGAACACGAGGATCCGCCAGAGCTGCTGCAGGCGTTCCCGCCGCCGTTGCTGGCGCAGTTGCTTGCGGCGTTCGGGTGCCAGCTGGGCCCGGCCCGGGGTGCTGGAACTCACAGTTCGCAGCGGGAGCGGGCCATCAGTTCCGCCATCCAACGGCGGGCCCGCTCAGCATCGGCAAAGGGCACATCCTGCTGCTCACCGCCCCCCACCAGCCGCAGGCGGCAGGCCCCCTGGGACTCCTCGGTGAGCGGGGCTTCGCCGGAGCCCAGGGCCAGCAGCTCCACCATCTCCAGCCCCTTCACCACAAAACTGCCCTTGGTGCTGAGCTTGCCGGATTCGAACACGCTCCAACTGACCACGCCATCGATCAGGCGCGCACCGCCGCAGTCGTCGAGCTTGGAGAGTTCCGCCCCCTCCGCCCAGGCGCGGAACAGGCGCTGGCGCCGCCGTTCCAGCCAGCCCAGGGCTGTGATCAGCGGGAACACCACCAACAGCGGCAGCCACAGCAGGCCGTGACTCATGCGGCTTGGAGCCCCCCGGAGGCGCTGGAGTGCTCTGATTCTTGCGCCAGCTGCACCAATTGGTGCACCAACTCCTCCAGCGGCACACCGCTGGCCTCCCACAGCATCGGGTACATGCTCTGGCTGGTGAAGCCCGGCAGGGTGTTGATCTCGTTGAGCCAGAGCTCAGCGCTGGCCTCGCTGTAGAAGAAATCCACCCGGGCCAGGCCAGAAGCCCCCACGGCACGGCAGGCGGCGATGGCCATCGCCCGCGCCCGTTCGCTCAGGTCGGCGGGCACCTGGGCCGGGATCACGGTGTGGCTTTTGCCCTCGCTGTATTTGGTGTCGTAGTCGTACCAGTCGGCGTCGAAACAGATCTCCCCCAGCACCGAAGCGCGCATCTGCCGCTCGCCCAGCACCGCGCATTCCAGTTCGCGGGCGCTCACCCCCTGCTCCACCACCAGGCGCGGGTCATGGCCGGCGGCCAGCCTGAGGCCCGCCAGCAGCTCGGCCCGGTTGGTGGCCTTGCTGATGCCCACGGAGGAGCCGAGGTTGGCCGGCTTGATGAAGCAGGGGTAACCCAGCTGCTGCTCCAGCCTCAGCACGAGGGCATCCGGGCTGCGGTGCAGCTCGTCGGCCTCCACGCAGGCGTAGGGCACCTGGGGCAGCCCGGCGGCGGCGAAGGCCGCCTTCATGGCCTGCTTGTCCATGCCCACGGCCGAACCCAGCACCCCCGATCCCACAAAGGGCACCTGCATCAGGCTGAACAGGCCCTGGATCGTGCCGTCCTCACCATTGGGTCCGTGCAGCACCGGCACCCACACCTGGATGTCCAGGGCGCCTTCGGGGAATCCCTGAAACCCGGGCCGCAGGGGGGCCGCCGGTAGGTCGTTGGCCGCGGCCGGAGTGCCCTTGGCCAGCACCGCATCGGCCACGGCGGGGGGCCACCAATGGCCCCATTGGTCGATGTAGAAGCAGTGCAGCTGATAGCGCTGTGCGTTGGCCCCGCGCCGCAGGGCTGCCGCCACGGTGTTGGCCGAGCGGATCGACACCGCGTGCTCCCCGGAGACCCCGCCAAACACCAGACCCAGCTGCAGGGGAGAGGCGGCCATAGACACGACTTTGCGGCGCCAACCGTATCAGCGATCGCCGGGCTGGCCAGGGGCCCGGTGGCCTACCAGGGATCCTGGTCGAGGGGTTCCACATCCAAGGGCGCTTCGTCGCGCACGTAGCGCCGCCGAGGCGGTTCACCCATGGGATCGCGGCGGACCTCCAGGGGCTCACGGCGTGGTTCCGGCCTGGGCTCGAAGGGGTCGTCGTCGAGGTAGCGCCGCTGCCGCAGCGGTTCGCGTTCGCGGCGCTGATCCACCTCCACGTAGTCGTAATCCTCTTCGGGTTCGAAGCGGCGGTTGGTGGCGGGCTGGATGCGGCGTTGCTGCTCCTGCGCCGTGGGCTGGCCAGCGGCCAGCTGGTTCTCCACCGGCACCGCGTTCAGGCGGTAGCGCTCGCGCTCCTCCTGCTCCCAGCTGGGGCCGCCCACGCCGAGTTTCTCCAGCAGGCCCGTGCCCAGCTGCTTGAGCTTCTCTTCGGCCCCCTCATAAACAATGATCCGGTCGGGGCCGCTGCTCACGATTTCCTCCACCGTGAGCTCCCAGGTGCTCAGCACCCCTTCCCCCAGCAGCGGCACCCCCAGGGCGCCGAGCACCAGGCTGGTGAGCTCACCGGTTTCGATGTCGAAGCTGAAGCCCAGCACGCGCCCCAGCTGCTCACCGGCTTCGGTCACCACCTGGCAATTGATCACCTTGGAGTAGCGGTCGGGGTTGAACCCCTCCGACAGCGAATCGGCCGAATCCACCAGGATCACGTCCCCCACCTGACGGATGCTCTGCAGCGGCATCCAGCGGGGCAGGCCGGGCAGGAAGCGGGTCAGTGGGTTGTCCCGCAGGCCCAGGGCCACCACCTCGCGGCGGTCGATGTCCACCACCACTTCGCCCACCACCCCGAGGCGCCGCCCCGTGTCACGGGTGATCACCTGGGTGCCCATCAGCTCCGAACGCAGCCAGAGCCGATCGCTCGGGGTGGCGTTGGGGTCGCTGCCGGTGGGGGTGGTTGTCATGGGCGCATTGTGGCCGAGGGCCAATGGGCTTTCCTCAGGCCGCCGGTGGTAATCCCACCACCTGGGTGTGGGCACCGCGGGCCTGGGTGACGCCGATGGTGCGGGTGGCGGCGCCGATCATCGGGCGGCGGTGGCTCACCACCAGGAACTGGGCCGCATCGGCCTGGCGGGCGATCAGGGCCGCCAGCCGTTCCACATTCACCCCGTCCAGGAAGCTGTCCACCTCATCGAGGGCATAGAAGGGCGAGGGGCGGAATTGCTGCAGGGCAAACAGGAAGCTCAGGGCCGTGAGCGATTTCTCGCCGCCGCTCATCGAGGCCAGTCGCCGGACGGCCTTGCCCTTGGGGTGGGCCACCAGGTTGAGGCCCCCCTCCAGGGGCGCTTCGCTGTTCTCCAGCTGCAGGAAGCCTTCGCCATCGGAGAGGCCGGCGAAGATCTCGCGGAAGTGGCCGTCCACGGCGTTGAAGGCCTCCAGGAAGGCCTCCTGGCGCAGGGTGGCCACGGTTTCGATGCGCAGCAGCAGTTCCTCGCGCTCTTTGCAGAGCACATCCAGCCGCTCCTGCAGATCCCCCAGCCGTTGCTCCAGCTCCTCCAGCTCCTGCAGGGCGAGCATGTTCACCGGCTCGAGGGCCTCCATGCGCTGTTGCAGGTTGCGCAGCTCCGCCTGCAGGGCCTCCAGGCCATTGCTGCGCACCTCCTCGGGGATCTCCGGCAGCGGATCGGGCAGCTCCCGTTGCAGTTGCTCCAGGCGCTGGCCGCTGCTGCGCTCCTGCTCCGCCAGGGCCTGCAGTTCTTCCCCCAGGCGTTGCAGTTCCCACTCCTTCTGCTGCAGGGTCTGCCGCTGCAGGGCCAGCTGGGCCTCGGCCTGATCCCGCGCCCGGCGGCGCTCCCCGAAGCGCTCCTGCAGCTCCTGCTGCTGGGCTTCGAGGGCGGTGCGCCGCTCCTGATCGGCTTGCTGTTGCTGCTTCCATTCCGCCCGTTCCGCCAGCAGGGCATTCACCGCCTGCACCAGCCGCTGCTCCTCCTGGGCCAGGGCCTCCAGCTGGCTGTTGAGCCGCTCCGCAGCCAGGCCCCGTTCGCGTCGGGCCGCCAGCAGGGCGTCGCGTTGGTGGCGGGCGCTGGTGAGGGCCGCGTCGGCCGCCTCCAGCTCCTGCTGCAACCCCTGCCAGCGTTCGCTGTCGCCACTGGCCTGGGCGGTGGCCTCCTGGGCCTCCAGTGCGCTGAGGGCCTGCTGCAGCGGACCCAGCTCGGCCACCAGCTCCTGCAGTCGCCGTTGCCCCTGGGTCTGATCGGCCTCGATCTGGGCGATGCGCTGGCCGAGCTGCTCGCGCCGCTGCTGCAGCGGGCCGCTGGCCCGTTGGGCGGCGGTGCGTTCCGCCTCGAGGGCGGCGCGGCGCTGCTCCTGCTGGCTGAGCTGGGGCCGCAGCTGATCGAGGGCTTGGCCCAGTTCGGCCTCCTTGCGTTGGCTGGCCGCCAGGGTTTCCCCCAGCTCCAGCAGGCGCCGCCGCAGGGGTTCGGCCTCATCGGCGTCGCTGGCGGCACCAAAGCTGAGCTGGTTGCCGCGCTGCTGCAGGCTGCCGCCGGTCATGGCGCCGCTCTTCTCGAGCAGTTCGCCATCGAGGGTCACCGCCCGGCAGCGGCCCAGTTCGCGGCGGGCGCTGGCCAGGTTGTCGAACACCAGGGTGTCGCCGAACACGTAGCGGAACACCTCGCCGTACACCGGCTCAAACCGCACCAGATCCACGGCCCGGCCCACCAGGCCGTCGGCCCCAGAGCCCGATCCCCGCTGCAGGGCGGCAGCGCCGCTGCTACCGCCGGAGCCGTTGCCGCGGATCTTGTTCAGGGGCAGGAAGGTGAGGCGGCCGGCGCGGCGGCTTTTGAGCAGTTCGATGGCGCGGGCGGCGATGCGGTCGTCATCCACCACCACCTGGCCGAGCCGGGCTCCAGCGGCCACCTCCAGGGCGAGGCGGTGCCGTTCCTCCACCTCCGCCAGCTGGGCCACCGGGCCATGGATGCCCTCCAATCCGGCCTCCAGCAGCAGCCGCAGGGCGCCGGTGCCGCGGCTTTCCTGCAGGGTTTCGCGGCGGGATTCCAGCCGCGCGATCTCCCGCTCCAGGGTGCCCTGCTCCTGCTCCAGCCGCTGCCGGGTGCGCTGCTGCAGGGCCAGGGCCTCCACCAGTTCCTGGGCGCGGGTCTGCTCCTGATGGAGGGTGTTGAGCAGCTGTTGCCATTCCCCCTCCAGCTGGCTGAGGGAGCTGCTCATGCCATCGCTGCTGGCGGCGTCCTCCTGCAGCTGCAGCTGCAACTCGCTGAGCCGCTCCTGCTCCTGCCGCAGCCGTTCGCTCAATTGCTGTTGTTCGGCCTGCAGGGGCGAGAGCTGGCTTTGCAGCTCCTGCCGGCGACGGCTGCGTTGTTTCTGCTCCTCCAGCCAGCTGCCGCTGCGGCCCGCCACCTCGCCGAGCCGGCGGCGTGACAGCTCCACCGCCGCTTCGCCACTGCGGCAGGCCTCCTCGGCCCGGTCAAGTTCCCCCTGGTCGTCGGCGCCGGCCAGGGCGATTTGCTGCTGGCGCAGGTCACCCTGCTGGCGGGTGAGCTCCTGGCGCTGCCGCTGCAGGTCTTCAGCGCTGAGTTGGTGCTTCTCGGCCTGGCGGGCGAGCTCGCGGCCACTGGCTTCCAGCCCCGCCAGCTCCGATTGCACCGCCAGCAGGCTGTCTTCCCCCAGGCCCTTCACTTCGGCCTGCAGTTGCTCCAGCGCCTGGCTGCTCTGCTCCAGGGCGGTGCGCGCCTCGGCGATGGCGTCGCGGTCGCTTTGCTGCTGGCGCCCCAGGGCCTGCTGGCGGCTCTGCAGCTGCCGCAGATCCTCCTGGGCCTGCTCGAAGCCGAGCACCTGCTCCTGCAGCCGGCCCCGTTGGAAGCGTTCGCGCAGGTCTTGGTAGGTGCGGGCCTTGGCGCAGTCGCGCTCGAGCTTCTGGCGCGAGAGCAGCAGCTCCTGCTGCACGATGGCGCAGCGCTCCTCCCGCTCCTGCACTTCCGTGAGCTTGGAGCGGGTCTGGTCGATGCGGGAATCGAACAGGGCCACCCCCGCCAGTTCATCGATCAGCCCGCGCCGGTCGCGGGAACTCATCGACACGATGCGGGTCACGTCGCCCTGCATCACCACGTTGCTGCCTTCGGGATCCACCCGCAGCCGGCGCAACTGGGTTTGCAACTGCTGCAGGTTGCACGCGACGCCGTCGGCGCTGTAGCTGCTGGCATAGGTGCCGCCGGGGGCGATGCGCAGCCGCCGCGTCACCGTCCACTCCTGCTGGCCCGGCTGGATCCAGGGCCCCTCCTCGCTGGGCTCCAGCCCCGCCTCCGCGTCATCGGGCCGCCAGTCGCTCAGGTCGAAGCGCACCGATACGACGGTTTCAGCCGCCTTGCCCTGCTTGAGCATGGCGCTGTTCACCAGGTCGGGCAGCCGTTCGGCCCGCATGCCGCGGCTGCTGGCCAGGCCGAGGCAAAACAGGATGCCGTCGAGGATGTTGCTCTTGCCCGAGCCGTTGGGGCCCGTCACCACCGTGAACCCCTGGTCGAGCGGGATCGTCATCGATCCGCCGAACGACTTGAAGTTGGTCAGCTCTACCTGATTGATGTGAACCAACAGGCCCGAGCGCCGAGCACCAGCAAGGTAGCCGAACCCCTGACGTTTTCAAGCAACCGTCCTTACCGTGGGGAGAGAACATGGCGCGCCATGGAACAGGACACCCCGAGCAACGGCTACGGCGGCGATGGTGCGGCCCCTGCGGCCTCGGCGGGCGCCGCCGTCGACACGCCCCAGGCCGGTGCAGCCCAGTTTCGTGAGCGCTTCGACAGCCTGCTGCCCACCATCCAGCGGGAATGGCCCGAGGTGGCGCGCCACACCCTGGAGGCCACCCGCGGCAGCTTCGACACCGTGGTGGAGGTGATCGCCCGCCAAACCGGCAGCACCAGTGAAGGCATCAAGGAGCAGCTGCTGGAGCTGGTGCAGGTGAGCGGCGATCAGGTGCATCAGCTCGCGGATTCGCTGCGGCCCCTGGAGGAGCAGCTGGAGACCCTGCTGGATGATCTGCACCACACCCTGCGGCCGCGGATTGAAAAGCCCGTGCGGGAGCGGCCCTTGATGGCCCTGGGAATCGCCGCTGGCGTGGGGCTGATCACCGGCCTGCTGCTGGCCTCCGGCCGGCGTTCAGCATGAGCGACGCCACCTCCAACGGCTCGATGGATGACCGGGGCGATGCCGTGACCAACCGCCAGGACTCCCGCGGTGAGCGCCGCCGCTCCACGCTTCCTTTGCAGGCGGCTTCCCGAGTGACGGGGCTGGTGGGTTCGGTGATGGACCTGCATGTGCGCATCGCCCTCAAGGAGGCGGACCGGGAGAAGCGCCGGCTGATCTCCGGTGTGGTGCTGCTGGCCGGTGGCCTGGCGACCCTGCTGCTGGCCCTGGTGGCGGCTGAGCTGGCCCTGGTGCTGTGGTGCCATCTGCAGCTGGGGTGGACCTGGATGCAGGTGGCCCTGGCCCTGATGGGGCTGAATCTGTTGCTCACCGGCGCCATGCTGCGCATCGGCGGTTGGCTCACCCGTGGCCCCTACCTGCCGGAAACCATGGCGGGCCTCACGAAAACGACGCGGGCTCTGCTTGGCCGTTGAGCCAGCGGCAGAGCGGCGGTAATGAGAGCCCCTTCACCAGCAGGTTGAGGATCACCACGATGAACACAATGCTCTGGGCGTTGGGGGCCAGCGCTGGGGCTGCATCCGCCTGGAGGCCCCGCAGGTTGGGGATCGCCTGCACCACGTTGAACGACAGGGCCAGCGGCACGGCGCCGCGCATGCCACACCAGCTGATCAGCAGGCTCTCGCGCCAGGAGAAGGGGGAGAAGCTCTGAAAACAGAACACGCTGAGGGGGCGCGCCACCAGCATCAACACGGCTGCCGCGCCGATGCCGATCGGCAGAGAGGGCAGCAGGTCGGCGGGATTCACCAACAGGCCAAACAGCAGAAAGATGGTGATTTCGGTCATGGTGTTGAACGGCGCCAGCACCTCCTGCAGAGCCTCGTGATTCACCTCCGCCTTGCAGTAGTGGAGGTTGGTCATGAACACGCCGGTGACGTACACCGCCACGAATCCGGATCCCCCCACGAGGTGGGTGAAGCCGTAGTCGATGAAGGCGATTGACATCGCCACAATCAGCAATTGCTCCTTGTCCATCACCATCCGGTTGATCACCAGGCGGGCCAGGTAGCCGAAGCCAACCCCCAGCAACAGGCCCGAGGCCAGCTGCTGAATCAGGCCCCCCAGGATGGTTTGGGTCATGTCCAGTGCTGAGGTGGTCGTCCCGGCGCCGGCGATGAACAGCACGGTGCACAGCTGATAGGTGATCAGGGCGCTGGGATCGTTCACGGCGGATTCGAACTCCAGCAGCAGCTGCACGCGCTGCGGCACCAGCCGACCCACCTGGCGCAGCACGCTGACGGTGGGCCCGGTATCGGTGGAGCCCAGGCAAGCGGCTATGAGCATCGCCACGCCGACGGGCATGGTGTGGGCCAGCCCCAGATCCAGCCCGCCAGCATCGTGGGAGCCCAGCCAGAGCAGCCCCAGCCCCAGCACCAGCGTGGAGAGCAGCACGCCGCCGATGGCCAGCATCAGGCCGTACTTAAGGAAGTTGCGGATGGCCTGGATGTCGGTTTTTAGGCCCGCATAGAAGAGCAGCAGCGCGAGGGAGAACAACTGAAGATTGGCGACCTCATCAGCGGTGATGTTGAGCACCTTGATGTTGATCAGCAGGCCAGCACCAACACTCCGAGGATGGCTGGGATGCCGATGCGAATGGACAGCTTGCTGATCAGCAGGCTGCCGAGGTAGACGGCACCGATGAACAGCAACTGCACTTCCACCGGCACCTGCGAGAGCGGTGGGTGCTCGCCCTGGCTCGGCATGGTGATCAGGAGCTCGGCCAGGTGCAACATCGGTGCTTCGGCTGATGGGCTTGATTGTGCTGGATTTCCTCCGGTTGATCAGCGGATCTCGTAGTGGAGCC
>BJHC01000005.1 GCA_014191535.1 Cyanobium sp.
GGAGGGCACGGCGCTGCTGGAGCAGTTCGACCCGGATGGCATGGCCGGGCGCTGGTTCGCCAGCGACCCCGCCGACCCCGGGGCCTGGCGCTGCCATCAACCGCCCGAGGCGCTCTGGCGCCGGCCGATGCTGCTGATCGGCGGCTGGCACGACCCCCACCTGGCGGGGGTCTTGGACCTGTGGCGCCGCGCCCGCACCGCCGGCGGATCACCGCAGCTGCGGATCGGCGCCTGGAGCCACCTGCAGTGGCAGGGCGGCATCGATGCCCTGCAGCTGGCCTTCTTCAACCGCCACCTCAAGGGAGAGGGGGAGCCCGAGCCCCGTGAGCCGCTGCTGCTGCAAAACCTGGGTGATCAGCACTGGCAGCCCCGCAGTCCCGAACAGACGTCCGGCCAGTGCTGGGGGCTGGCCAGCAACGGCCTGGCGGCGGTGGACAGCCAGGAGGGCCGGCTGCTGGAGCCCCCCCACACCGGTGAGCGCCAGGCGGTGGTGCTGGTGCACGACCCCTGGCGCCCCCTGCCGGGGCGGGGCGGCCCCCTGGGCCTCGATGCCGGCCCGGTGGAGCGGAGCGATCTGGATCAACGCACCGATGTGGCCTGCTTCAACGGCCCCGTCAGCGAAGGGCCCGTGGAGCTGCTGGGGCAACCGCAGCTGCGGATCACGGCGGCGGCGGATCAGCCCGGCTTCGATCTGTGCGTGGCCCTGTCGGTGCTGCGGCCGGATGGCACAGCGCTGCAGCTGAGCACGGGCGTGGCGCGCTTCCTGGGCGCGGGGTGCCTCGAGCCCCAGGCGCGCCTGGTGACCCTGCAACCGCTGCTGCTCACCCTGGCGCCGGGGGAGCGGCTGCGGCTGTCGATCGGCTTAGCGGCCTGGCCCCAGATCGCCGTAAACCCCGGCGATGGCTCCCAGCCCCGCGGGGGCAGCGGCCCCACGCATCGGACGATCAGCGTGGAGCTGCAGCTGGCCGGGGCGGAGCTGAGCATGCAACCGATGGTTGGGGCAAACTGAGCCCGCTCCGACCGCCCCCTGATGTCGCGCCTGCCGCGTTCCGCCACCCTCGGCCTGCTGACCGCGACCCTGCTGTGCACCGGCTTGGCCCCCAGCCTGGCCGCAC
This sequence comes from Cyanobium sp., assembly GCA_014191535.1. Taxonomy (GTDB): domain Bacteria; phylum Cyanobacteriota; class Cyanobacteriia; order PCC-6307; family Cyanobiaceae; genus Vulcanococcus. The sequence continues at coordinate 1,116 of BJHC01000005.1, forward strand.
CGCTGCCGACCACGGCCGTGGCGCAGCAACCAGCCCCGGCACCGGCCCTGAGCGTGGAGCAGGCCCGCGCCGCGGCCGTGCGCATCCTCGAGGCGATCAAGAGCGGCAATGCCAACGCGCGCTACGCCCAGTTCTCTGACCAGCTCAAAGCGGTGAGCAGCCCCTCGATGGTGGCCGCCACCATGCGGAGCCAACCGAAGGTGCTCGGCTACCAGCTGCTGAGCGTGCGCAGCGGCCGCACCACCAGCACCGTGGAGGCCGAGATCCGCACCGCCCGCGGCAACCGCGTGCTGTTCATCGTGATCAACGGCAAGGGGCAGATCGAGCGGTATTACGTCGACCGGGCCGACGACCCCACCAGCAAGGTGGCGCTGCAGTTCGTGCAGGCCATCAGCGGCGGCCAGTTCATCACCGCCCACAGCTTCCTCAACCCCAGCTTCCAGAAGGAGATCAGCCCCGCTGCACTGCAAGCCAAATGGCTTGGTCTGCAGCGGGAAACCGGCAGCTTCGTGAAGGTGGGCCGGGCGGTGGAGGCGGAGAGCACCCCCGACATGCGCCTGGTGCTGGTGAACGTGGAGTTCAACCGCCTCACCGACAACCTCTACGTGATCCTGGACAGCTCCAACGAGATCATCGGGGTGGATTTCCCCGAGTACCCGGCCGGTCCTGCGCCAGTTCCGTAGCCCGTTGCTGGCAGAAGCCCGGGGGCATGGGAAAACCGGCGTAAGCTCCCAGCCACGCTTGTGCGCTCGAACCTGTGCTGGCTCAGCTCGACTGGATGGTGGACGATGCCCAGCGCCTGGCGGAGTGCCGGCACGACCATCCGTTCGCGGTGCTGGGGCCCCAGCCGCTGGATAGCGGCAACTGGGTGGTGCGGGTGTGGATGCCCGAGGCGGAGCGGGTGGAATTGATGGTGGGGGGCACGGCCCAGCCCATGGGCACCCCCCACCACCCCTGGATCTTTGAGGCGGAGCTGTCCCACGACCCGGGCAGCGGCTACCAGGTGCACGTGCTGCGCGGCGGCATCGAGCACGTGGCCCACGACCCCTGGGCCTTCCGTGACGAATGGATGGGCGAGCTGGATCGCCATCTGTTCGCCGAAGGCAACCACCACCACATCTGGGAGCGCATGGGCGCCCATGTGGCCACCCGCAACGGCGTCACCGGGGTGATGTTCTGCCTGTGGGCCCCCAACGCCCGCAGCGTGTCGGTGCTCGGCAACTTCAACAGCTGGGATGGTCGCCACCACCCGATGCAGTCGCGGCTCGGGGGCTGCTGGGAGCTGTTCATTCCGGGGCTCAAGCCCGGCGAGATCTACAAATACGAGGTCCGCACCCAGGACGGTCACTGCTACCAGAAGTCCGACCCCTACGGCTTCCGCCATGAGGTGCGCCCCAACCACGGCTCAATCGTTGAGCCCCTGGCCGGCTACGCCTGGGGTGACAGCGCCTGGATGCAGGAGCGCGACAGCCGCAATCCGCTGGATCAGCCGATTGCGGTGTACGAGATGCACCTGGGCAGCTGGATGCATGCCAGCGCCGACCAGCCCTACATCGAACCCGATGGCACCGCCAGGCCACCGGTGCCGGCGGCCGATCTCAAGCCCGGCGCCCGCCTGCTCACCTATCCGGAGCTGGCGGATCGGGTGATCCCCTATGTGAAGGCCCGCGGCTTCACCCACATCGAGCTGATGCCCCTGTCGGAGCATCCCTTCGATGGCTCCTGGGGCTATCAGGTGACGGGCTGGTACGCCCCCACCAGCCGCTTCGGCCAGCCCGATGAATTCCGGGCCTTCGTGGACCGCTGCCACGCCGAGGGCATCGGCGTGATCCTCGACTGGGTGCCGGGCCACTTCCCCAAGGACGCCCACGGCCTGGCCTTCTTCGATGGCCAGCACCTCTATGAGCACGCCGACCCCCGCATCGGCGAGCACAAGGAGTGGGGCACGCTGATCTTCAACTACAGCCGCAACGAGGTTCGCAACTTCCTGGTGGCGAACCTGGTGTTCTGGTTCGAGCAGTTCCACATCGATGGCATCCGGGTGGATGCGGTGGCGTCGATGCTCTACCGCGATTACCTGCGCCCCGACGGCGAGTGGATCCCCAACGAGCACGGCGGCCGTGAGAACACCGAAGCGGTGCAGTTCCTGCAGCAGGCCAACCACGTGCTGTTCCAGCACTTCCCGGGGGCCCTGTCGATCGCCGAGGAATCCACCACCTGGCCGATGGTGACCAAGCCCACCGACATGGGCGGCCTGGGGTTCAACCTCAAATGGAACATGGGCTGGATGCACGACATGCTCGATTACTTCGAGCTGGATCCGTGGTTCCGCCAGTTCCACCAGAACAACGTCACCTTCTCGATCTGGTACGCCTACACCGAGAACTTCATGCTCGCCCTCAGCCACGACGAGGTGGTGCACGGCAAGAGCAACCTGCTGCACAAGATGCCGGGTGACGACTGGCAGAAGTTCGCCAACGTGCGCGCCCTGCTGGCCTACATGTGGACGCACCCCGGCAAGAAGACGATCTTCATGGGGATGGAATTCGGCCAGCGGGCCGAATGGAACGTCTGGGGCGACCTGGAGTGGGACCTGCTGCAGCACGAACCGCACCAGGGCATCCAGCGGCTGGTGGACGATCTCAACAGCTTCTACAAGGCCGAACCGGCCCTGTGGCGCGATGACTTCGACCAGTACGGCTTCCAGTGGATCGATTGCAACGACAACCGCCACTCCGTGATCAGCTTCATGCGGCGCGAGAGCACCACCGGCCGCTGGCTGGTGGTGGTGGCCAACTTCACCCCCCAGAGCCACTCCCACTACCGCATCGGTGTGCCGGTGAGCGGCTTCTACGCGGAGGTGTTCAACACCGATGCCGAGCGCTACGGCGGCAGCAACCTGGGCAACCTGGGGGGCAAGTTCACCGATGAATGGGGCATCCACGGCTACGAGCACTCGCTCGACCTCTGCCTACCTCCGCTTTCGGTGCTGGTGTTGCAGCGGGACGACAAACGCAGCCAGGAGCCGCTGTGTGACGAAACCGCCGTGGAGGGCGGGCTGCTCGGGTAGGTTCGCGCTTCGTCTTTTCGTCGCCCATGTCCGCCAACGCCCCACTGCTGCTGCGCGCCGCCCGAGGTGAGCAGGTGGAGCGTCCGCCGGTCTGGATGATGCGCCAGGCGGGCCGATACATGAAGGTGTACCGCGACCTGCGCGACCGCCACCCCGGCTTCCGGGAGCGCTCCGAGAACCCCGATCTCTCCTACGAGATCTCAATGCAGCCCTTCCACGCCTTCAAGCCCGATGGCGTGATCCTGTTCTCCGACATCCTCACGCCCCTGCCGGGCATGGGGATCGACTTCGACATCGTGGAGAGCAAGGGGCCCCTGATCCAGGACCCCATCCGCACCATGGCCCAGGTGGAGGCACTGCGCCCCCTGCAACCGGCCGAAAGCATGCCGTTCGTGGGTGAGGTGCTCACCCGCCTGCGCCAGTCCGTCGGCAACGAGGCGGCTGTGCTGGGCTTCGTGGGCGCCCCCTGGACCCTGGCGGCCTACGTGGTGGAGGGCAAGAGCTCCAAGAACTACGCCGTGATCAAGGCGATGGCCTTCCAGGAGCCCCAGCTGCTGCACCGCCTGCTGGATCACTTCGCTGAGTCGATCGCCACCTACCTGCGCTATCAGATCGATTCCGGCGCCCAGGTGGTGCAGATGTTCGACTCCTGGGCCGGGCAGCTGAGCCCCATGGACTACGACACCTTCGCGGCCCCGTATCAGAAGAAGGTGGTGGATCTGGTGAAGCAGACCCACCCCGACACCCCCTTCATCCTCTACATCTCCGGCAGCGCCGGGGTGATCGAGCGCATGGCCCGCACGGGGGTGGACATCGTGTCCCTGGACTGGACCGTGGACATGGCCGAAGGCCTGGCCCGCCTGCCGGAGCACGTGGGTGTGCAGGGCAATGTGGACCCCGGTCTGCTGTTCGGCACCCCGGAGGCGATCCGTGCCCGCATCGACGACACCGTGCGCAAGGCCCGCGGCCGCAAGCACATCCTCAACCTGGGCCACGGCATCCTGCCCGGCACCCCGGAGGAGAACGGCGCCGCCTTCTTTGAGGCCGGCAAGTCGGTGATGGAGCGCATCGGAGCGGTGGCTTGAGCCCCGAGGCTTCCCCTGCGGCAGGCGCCCGGCCCGCCCGGATCCTGATCACCGGGGCCAGCGGCTGCGTGGGGCAGCACATCGCCGATCTGCTCTATCGCGAATCCGACGCCCAGCTGCTGCTGTGGCTGCGGGATCCGGAGAAACTGACGGCCGTACCGCGGCAGGATCCGCGCATCACCCTGCTGGTGGGGGATCTGCGCGACGTGGAGCCCCACCGGGCCCAGATCGCCTCGGCCACCCGCATCATCCACACCGCCACCGCCTGGGGGGATCCGGAGCGGGCCCTGCAGGTGAACGTGGTGGCCGTGAAGGCGATGCTGGCCGCCACCGATCCCTCGGTGCTGGAGCAGGTGGTGTACTTCTCCACTGCGAGCATCCTCGATCGCCACCTGAAGCTGCTGCCGGAGGCGATGGCCTACGGCACCGAATACATCCAGACCAAGGCCCAGTGCCTGGAGCAGCTGGAACACCACCCGCTGGCGGAGCGGATCGTGGCCGTCTTCCCCACCCTCGTGTTCGGCGGCACGGTGACGGGCGGCGGCCGCTTCCCCACCAGCTACCTCACCGCCGGCCTGCGGGAGGGGGTCCGCTGGCTCTGGCTGGCCAAGTGGCTGCGCACCGATGCCTCGTTCCACTTCATCCACGCCGCCGACATCGCCCGGGTCTGCGCGCACCTGGCCACCACCCCGCAGCGCCCCAACCCGGAGCCCGGCCAGGGCAAGGTGCGCCGGCTGGTGCTGGGGCAGCCGAGCGTCACCGTGAATCAAACGGTGCGCAGCCTGGTGGGTTGGCGCCGCGGCTGGATGCCGCCGGTGGGCCTGGATCTGAGCGAATGGCTGATCGAGGGCCTGATCAAGCTGCTGCGCATCGAGGTGAATGCCTGGGATCGCTTCTCGATCCGCCAGCGCCACTTCGTGCACGAGCCCATCAGCCCGCCGGAGCGCTTCGGGATGGTGAGCCACGCCCCCACCCTGGAGGCCGTGTTCGAGGACGCCGGCCTGCCCCGCTAGGGCGCTTCGAACCAGGTGACAAATGTTGCAAACCTCTGCAGCAGCGGCGACACAGGGCTCAGTCGCCTTCTAGCTTGTCCGGGTTGCACGAGCTCCGATGCGCCGTCTTCTCTCTCTGATTGCTCTTTGCCTGGCGCTGGTGCTGGGTGCCGCCCCCAGCTTTGCCGCTGATGCCGACCACGGCGGTCAGATCTTCTCCGCCAACTGCGCGGCCTGCCACATGGGCGGCGGCAACGTGGTGAACGCCGAGCGCACCCTCAAGAAGGAAGCTCTCGAGTCCTACCTGGCCAACTACAGCGCTGGCCATGAAGAGGCCATCCAGTACCAGGTGACCAACGGCAAGAACGCCATGCCCGCCTTCGGCGGCAAGCTGAGCGCCGGTGACATCGCCGACGTGGCCGCCTACGTGGAGGCCATGAGCCAGAAGGGCTGGGCCTGAGTCGCCTGAGCCGCTCCGGTTCCTGACCACTGCCGCCCCTGCCGGGGCGGCTTTTTTGTTGCCAGCCTGGGGCCGCGGCGTCATGGTGCCCGCAGCCGCCGATGTGCCCATGGCCCTGCCGGCCCCCAGTCCCGCTGTACCGCCGCCGCGCTCAGACCGCCCCGCCGCGCGGGCTCCCAGCCAGGCGGCCGCCCGGGTCGCCGCCTTCCTGAAGGCCGCCCAGCTGCCGGCCATTGCGCCCCTGCCGGGGTGCGTGCCGGGTGGCGGAGCAGGCTCAGTCCGGCGCCCCTAGGCGACGGCGCTGCTCCAACACCGCCAGGTAGAGGTCCTCCGGCACCTCACGGATGTCGTATTCACTGGGCAGCACCCCGTGGGCATGGCGATGCACCACCAGCCAGCAGTTGCGCTCCGCATCGCTGGCGGTGGCGTCAAAGGCGAAGGATTGCCGCGCCAGATCCAGCACCAGCTCCTCACGCGTCTGCTCAGCCATGCGCCACACCGGGGCCGTTTGAACCGCGCCATCATGGCCGCCGCCACGGTCGGCCTGCCGGTTGCCCGTCCCTGCGGGGACGGCCTCCACCACCGCAGGGGGGAGGACCGACACCAACGATTCGGTTCTCCCCCGCGCCAAGGCCGTGGGCCAGCCATACGGTTTTGACAACCGATCCAATCCGGGAGGTCACCCATGCATCCCACCGCTGAGCTGTTCACGGAAAAGGCCTGGGCCGCCGTGGTGGCCGCCCAGCAGCTGGCCCAGCAGCGGCGCCAGCAGCAGATGGAGTGCGAGCACCTGTTCGCCGCCTTGCTGGCCCAGCAGGGCCTGGCGGGCCGGATTCTCGAGAAGGCGGGCGTGGATGTGGGCACCCTCAGCCAGCGCGTGGAGGCCTACATCGCCGCCCAGCCGAGCCTCAGCGCCCCGCCGGACAACGTCTACCTGGGCAAGGGGCTGAACACCCTGCTCGACCAGGCCAACGAACTCAAGGGCAGCTATGGCGACAGCTACATCGCCATCGAACACCTCTTGCTGGCCTTGGCCATCGATGATCGCTGCGGCAAGCAGCTGCTCTCCCAGGCCGGCACCAACGCCGAACAACTCAAAGAGGCCGTGCAGGCCATCCGTGGATCCCAAACAGTGAGCGACCAGAACCCCGAAGGCACCTACGAATCCCTGGAGAAATACGGCCGCGACCTCACGGCCGCCGCCCGCGACGGCAAGCTCGATCCGGTGATCGGCCGCGACGAGGAGATCCGCCGCACGATCCAGATCCTCAGCCGCCGCACCAAGAACAACCCAGTGCTGATCGGCGAACCCGGCGTGGGCAAGACGGCGATTGTGGAGGGCCTGGCCCAGCGGATCGTCAACGGCGATGTGCCGCAGGCGTTGCAGAACCGCCAGCTGATCGCCCTCGACATGGGGGCCCTGATCGCCGGCGCTAAATACCGCGGCGAATTCGAGGAACGGCTCAAGGCCGTGCTCAAGGAGGTGACCGCCTCCGAGGGGCAGATCGTGCTGTTCATCGATGAGATCCACACCGTGGTGGGGGCCGGCGCCACCGGCGGCGCCATGGATGCCAGCAACCTGCTCAAGCCGATGCTGGCCCGCGGCGAACTGCGCTGCATCGGCGCCACCACCCTCGATGAGCACCGCCAGCACATCGAAAAAGACCCAGCCCTGGAGCGCCGTTTCCAGCAGGTGTTCGTGGATCAGCCCACGGTGGAGGACACCATCTCGATCCTGCGGGGCCTCAAGGAGCGCTACGAGGTGCACCATGGCGTGCGCATCGCCGACAACGCCCTGGTGGCGGCGGCGGTGCTCAGCAGCCGCTACATCGCCGACCGCTTCCTACCGGATAAGGCCATCGACCTGGTGGATGAATCGGCGGCGCGCCTGAAGATGGAGATCACCTCCAAGCCGGAGCAGATCGACGAACTCGATCGCCGCATCCTGCAGCTGGAGATGGAGAAGCTCTCCTTGGGGCGCGAATCCGATGCCGCCAGCCGCGACCGGCTGGAGCGGCTGGAGAAGGAGCTGGCCGACCTGAGCGAGCAGCAGAGCACCCTCAACGCCCAATGGCAGAAGGAGAAGGGCTCCATCGACGCCCTCGGCGCCCTCAAGGAGGAGATCGAGCAGGTGCAACTGCAGATCGAACAGGCCAAACGCAGCTACGACCTCAACAAGGCGGCCGAGCTGGAGTACGGCACCCTGGCGGAGCTGCACAAGCGGCTGGCGGCCAAGGAGGAGGAGCTCACCGCCGGTGGTGGCGACAAAACCCTGCTGCGGGAGGAGGTCACCGAGGAGGACATCGCCGAGGTGATCGCCAAGTGGACGGGCATCCCCGTCACCAAGCTGGTGCAGAGCGAGATGGAGAAGCTGCTGCATCTCGAGGATGAGCTGCACACCCGCGTGGTGGGGCAGGCCCAGGCGGTGACCGCCGTGGCCGATGCCATCCAGCGCTCCCGCGCCGGCCTCAGCGACCCCAACCGCCCCATCGCCAGCTTCCTGTTCCTCGGCCCCACCGGTGTGGGCAAAACGGAGCTGTGCAAGGCCCTGGCCTCCCAACTGTTCGACAGCGAGGAGGCGATGGTGCGCATCGACATGTCGGAGTACATGGAGAAGCACGCCGTCAGCCGCCTGATCGGTGCCCCTCCCGGCTACGTGGGCTACGAGGAGGGCGGCCAGCTCACCGAAGCGGTGCGGCGCCGGCCCTATGCCGTGATCCTGTTCGACGAGGTGGAGAAGGCCCACCCCGATGTGTTCAACGTGATGCTGCAGATCCTCGATGACGGCCGCGTCACCGATGGCCAAGGGCGCACGGTGGATTTCACCAACACGGTGCTGATCCTCACCAGCAACATCGGCAGCGCCTCGATCCTCGATCTGGCGGGCGACCCGGCGCGCCACAGCGAAATGGAGTCGCGGGTGAACGAGGCCCTGCGGGCCCACTTCCGCCCGGAATTCCTCAACCGGCTCGACGAAACGATCATCTTCCACAGCCTCAAGCAGGAGGAACTGCGGCAGATCGTGGAGCTGCAGGTGCGGCGCCTGGCGAAGCGCCTGGAGGAGAAGAAGCTGGGGCTCGACCTCAGCACCGCCGCCCTCGACTGGCTGGCCACCGTGGGCTACGACCCCGTGTACGGCGCCCGGCCCCTCAAGCGGGCCATCCAGCGGGAGCTGGAAACCCCCATCGCCAAGGGGATCCTGGCGGGCCAGTTCACCGGCGGCCACACCGTGGCCGTGGAGGTGCAGGGGGAAGCGCTGCAGTTCGAGCAGCGCGACCCGGCCCGGCTGCCGGTGCTGGCCTAGTTGCGTTCTCTCACTGGGCCAGCAGCGCATCGATCCGAGCGGCCAACTCCAGATCCAGGCTGGAGAGGCCGCCGGTGTCATGGGTGGTGAGCTCGATCACCACCCGGTTCCACACGTTGCTCCACTCGGGATGGTGGCCCATCGCCTCGGCGATCAGGGCCACCTTCGCCATGAAGCCGAACGCCTCCACAAAGTCGGCGAAGCGCAGCTCACGGCGCAGCTTGTCGCCGTGGAGCTGCCACTGGGGCAGCTGCTGGGGCAGGGCAGCCCGCTGCTCGGCGGTGAGGGGGATGGCGGCCATGGCGACAGGGCGGTGCCCGCAGCTTGGCTCAACCGAAGCGGTAGTGCTTGCGCACCGCGGCGCGCACCTCCCACTGGCAACTGAGGCCGGCGGCAAACTCCACCAGATCACCGGCCCCGAACCGCACCGGCTCGCCGCCGTCGGGGGTCACGGTCACCTCCCCCTCCAGCAGCAGGCACGTTTCCCGCTCGTCGTAGGTCCAGGGAAAGGTGCTGACGCCGCAGCTCCAGATCGGCCAGTCGCTGACCCCGAGCTGGGCCAACTGCTCCGCCGAGGGGTTGGGGGTGACGCGAATCGGATCAGCCATGCAACCGCACGCAGGCACTGCGGATCGATCCTGGCCTACTCGCCGAGCAGATGCAGGCTCAACTGGCGCCGCTGCCCGCGCGCGCGGTGCTCCCACAGGTACACCGCCTGCCAGGTGCCCAGCACCAGCCGCCCCTGATCAAACGACAGCCCCAGGCTGGTGGTGGTGAGGGCCGTGCGGATATGGGCGGGCATGTCGTCGGGGCCTTCGTCGTCATGGGCGTAGGGCTGCGACAGCCCCTGCTGGGGCACCAGGGCCCGCAGGTAGGCGGTGAGGTCCTGCAGCACCCGCGGGTCGGCGTTCTCGTTCACGGTGAGGCTGCAGCTGGTATGGAGCACCACCAGCTGCAGCAGGCCGCGCTGCAGCCCACTGGCCCGCAGTTCCGCCTGCAGCAGCGCTGTGAGATTGGTGAAGCCCTCACCGTCGGTGGTCACCGCCAGGCGGCGTAGGTCCTGTCGGAGCATGAAAAGCCCGGGCAACCCCCTTAGCTTGGCGGGATGACGCGCACCCCGTCCATGCGTTTCGCCACCACCGGCCTGCAGGCCGCCGTGCTGTTCACCGCCCTCGCCGGCCTCCAGGCCCCGGCCCAGGCCCAGCGGGTGGTGCCCAAGCTCGGCACCCTCTGCCCCCTCGGCTATGTGGACACCCTCAACGGCAAGTGCTCCACCCTCGGCCTGATGACCTACACCGTGAAGCCCACCAACGGCCAGGCCTGCCCCGAGGGCTGGATGAACGTGGGCGGCGGCTATTGCCGACAGAAGTGAGCCGCGCCGACACCGCTGCGGCTGACCGGCCCCGGCTGACGCTTCTCTATGACGGTGCCTGCCCGCTCTGCCTGCGGGAGGTGCGCTTTCTGCGGGAGCGCGACCAACGGCTCCACCCGTCCAGCCCATGGCTCGCCTTTGTCGACATTGACGCAGCGAACTACAACCCCGCCGACCACGGCGGCATCAGCTACCGCGACGCCATGGGCCGCATCCATGCCATCACTGGCGATGGCCAGGTGTTGCGCGATGTGGCGGTGTTCCGCGCCGCCTACCGGCTGATCGGCCTGGGCTGGCTCTACGCCCCCAGCGGCTGGCCCGGCCTGCAGCAGCTCAGCGATGGGCTCTACGGCCTCTGGGCCCGCTGGCGCCTGGCGCTCACCGGCCGGCCCGACCTCGATCAGCTGTGCGACTGCCGGCGATCCCCCCACTCAGAAGCGCTGCAGGATCAGCCGTGAGGAGAGGCGGGTGTCCAGCAGCAACAGCAGCAGGCCCCCCATCAGGCTGAGCATCGCCAGCACGAAACAGCTCACCACGATCGGCGTGAGATCCACCACGGCGATCACCCCCAGGAAGGTCACCGCCACCACCGCCGCCACCAGCACCCCGGTGATCGTGACGCTGGCGCTGGCGCGGGTGAGCAGCGTCATGCGCCGGCGCAGCAGCCGCAGGTCTGAGGATTCGGAGCCATCCCCCTGCAGCACCAAGGCCCGCTCGATCACCCGCGTCAGCCGCACGCTGATCACCCCCAGCAGGCCGGAGATGGCGGTGAGCAGAAACACCGGCGCCACCGACAGCTGAATGGCCTTGGCCAGGTCCAGCACCGGCGAGGCCAGTTCGGGGGCAGCGGCAAGGGCCATCGGCAATCACAACGGGCGGGGATGTCTCGCCAGCAAACCGGGCCGGGGCCCGGTCGTCGAGCCCGGACCTGCCAACCTGAGACACGACCGCAGCACCGCCGCCGCTGAGCCACCCATGACGCGCATCCACAGCCGCTACCTGGGCCAGCTGCGCTGCCAGAGCGACCATGGGCCCTCCGGCAGCAGCCTGGACACCGACGCCCCCACCGACAACCAGGGGAAAGGGGAACGGTTCTCCCCCACCGACCTGGTGGCCACGGCGCTGAGCACCTGCATGCTCACGATCATGGGCATCGTGGCCGATCGCCACGGCTGGGATCTGCAGGGCTGCCGGGCCGAGGTGGAAAAAACCATGACCAGCGAAGCCCCCCGGCGCATCGCCCAGCTCACGGTGTGGGTGACGTTGCCGGCCGGTCTGGAGCCCCAGCAACGGGCCCTGCTGCAGCGGGCGGCGGAAACCTGCCCGGTGAAAGTGAGCCTCGAGGGCTGCATCCCCATGCAGCTGCACTGGAGCTGATGGCCAGCGGCACCCACCGCTCCAGCGCCTGGAGCCGCCTGCGGGATCACCTGCACACCACCCAGCTGCTGGGGGGCATCCACAGCACCCTCTACTTCGACCAGAACACCGCCATGCCGGCGGCCGCCGGCAGCTGGCGCGGCGAACAGCTGGCCCTGCTGGCCCAGCAGCTGCACGAGCGCCAGAGCAGCGCGGCCTATGCCGATCTGTTGGCGGAGGCCCAGGCGGAGCTGCCGGCGGAGGCCCCGCCGGAGCGGCACCACAATTTGCGGCTGCTGCAACGGGAGCTGCGCCGGCAGTCCAGCCTCGATGCCGCCCTGGTGGGCCAGTTGGCCCAGGCCCAGGCGGAGGGTTACGGCCGCTGGCAGCAGGCCAAGGCCCAGGCCGATTTCCAGCTGTTCGCCCCCGCCCTTGAGCGGCTGATCCAGCTGCGGCTGGAGCAGGCGCGGCAGCTGCAGCCGGTGGAGTGCCAGGCCGACGGTGCCCCCCGCAGCCCCTGGGAAATCCTGGCCCAACCGTTCGAGCCGGAGATCTCCAAGGCCCAGCTGGCGCAGCTGCTGCTGCCCCTGGGGGAGAGCCTGCCGCCCCTGCTGGAGCGGGCCCGCAGCCTGCCGCCGGGCAGCACCGCAGCCTGGGATCTGGGGGAGGCCCAGCAGGGGCAACTCTGCGATCAGCTGCTGCACGACTGGGGCTACGACCCCCAGCGCTGCGGCAAGGCCCGCTCACCCCATCCGTTTTCCTGCACCCTCGGCCCCGACGACTTCCGCATCACCACGCGGGTGGTGGCGGGTCAGCCGTTCTCCGCCTTCCTGGCCACCGCCCATGAATGGGGCCACAGCCTCTACGAGCAGGGGCTGCCCCGCAGCGGCGAGCACTGGTTCCCCTGGCCCCTGGGGGAGGCCACCTCAATGGCGGTGCATGAAAGCCAGAGCCTGTTCTACGAAAACCGCCTGGCCCGCAGCCATGCCCTGGCGGAGCGCTGGTACCCGCGCTTCCACCAGGCCCTGGGGCGCGACGTGTGGGGCAGTGGCCAGGCCTTCTGGCGCGACCTCAATCCGATCCGCGCCGGCCTCACCCGGGTGGAGGCCGATGAGGTGAGCTACGGCCTGCACGTGCTGCTGCGCTACCGGCTGGAGCTGGCCCTGCTGGAGCAGGGGATGCCGGTGGCGGAGCTGCCCGAGGCCTGGAACCGCGGCATGCAGGAACTCCTGGGGCTGCGGCCCACCAACGACGCCGAGGGCTGCCTGCAGGACGTGCACTGGAGTGAGGGCCTGTTCGGCTACTTCCCCTCCTATGCCCTGGGCCATCTGATCAGTGCCCAGCTCAGCGCCAGCCTGGAGCGGGAGCTCGGGCCGATCGAAGTGTTGCTGGAGCGGGGCGAGGACGCCCAACTGGGGCAATGGCTGCGGCAACGGGTGTATCCCCTGGGGCGCAGCGTGGATGCGGGCGGCCTGGTGCAGCGGGTGAGCGGCCAACCGCTCAGCAGTGCCCCATTCCTGGATTACCTCGAGGCCAAGCTGGAGCGGTTGGCGGCGGGGTGAGGCCGGGATGGGCTGCGGCTCAGGGCCCTCCGTAGGATGCCGCCCGATTCCTTGCGCCCACTGCCCTGATGGCGAACATCGACCACGCCCCCAGCCGCACGATGCTCAACCTGCTGCACGTGCTGCCGGCCTTCGCCGATGAGTCCGAGCTGCGGCTGAACGCCATCGTGGAGCTCAACAGCAACACGATCAACAAGTACGAGCTGATCACCGAAACCGGGCACCTCAAGCTCGACCGCGTGGGCTACTCCTCCCTGGCCTACCCCTTTGCCTATGGCTGCATCCCCCGCACCTGGGATGAGGACGGTGATCCGCTGGACATCGAAATCGTGGGCGTCACCGAACCCCTGGTGCCCGGCTCGCTGGTGGAGGCGCGCATCATCGGCATCATGAAATTCGACGACGGCGGCGAAGTCGACGACAAGGTGATCGCGGTGCTGGCCGACGACAAGCGCATGGACCACATCACCAGCTACACCCAGCTGGGCGAGCATTGGCTCAAGGAAACCCAGTACTACTGGGAGCACTACAAGGATCTGAAGAAGCCCGGCACCTGCCGCGTCAACGGCTTCTTCGACACCGCCGAAGCGGTGAAGATCATCAAGGAGTGCGAGCAGCGCTACCTCGACACCATCGACGCCAAGCTGGTCAACTGAGCCGCAGCGCGAGGGCTGTTCAGCCCGGCGGGGTCACCCGCCGGGCCACCGCCCGGGCCAGGCCATCGCGGCTGGCCAGCCCCTCCAGGGCGGAGAGGGGCAACCCCCCCGCCGGTGGGCCCACCGGCAACTTCGGCAGGGCTGGATCCTCCAGCCGGAACACCGGCAGCTGCCGCAGGCCATTGGGCCGCAGCTGATCCTCCAGTTGCAGCAGGTTGGCGGAGGCCTCCAGCCACAGCAGTTCCGAGCGGCGACACTCCGCCAGGGGCAGGGAGGTGCCACCGGCGCTGATGCCCCGCTGCAGATCCGGCAGGGTCACCAGCCCCTGCACCCAGCCATCGGCCTCGAGCACCAGGCAGTGGCCGTGGGCCTCCAGCAGCTGGTTGAGGGCCTCGCCGGCGGGGGTCTGGCTGTTGAGCACCAGCGGAGCCTCGGGTTCGAAGGCGTCCCCCACCGGGATCACCGCCAGGTCGGCGCGCCGCTGCTCCTCCGCCAGGTCGGGCCCCAGCAACCCCGGATCCGCCAGCCCCTGCCAACGCTCCACCAGGGCGGCACTGAGGCCAGCAGCGGCCATCAGCGGCAGCACGATGCGGATGTCGTGGGTGAGTTCAAACAGCAGCAGCAGGGCGGTGAGCGGCGCCCGGGCGCTGCCCGCCAGCACCGCCGCCATGCCCACCATGGCGTAGGCGGGGGGTTCGGCCACGGGCAGCTGCAGCAGGCCATCCCCCAGCAGCTGGCCGTAGACGTTGCCCAGCACCGCCCCCAGGAACAGCGACGGCGCAAAGCCGCCGCCCACAAAGCCGGTGGCACTGCTCAGGCCCGTGGCCAGCAATTTCACCAGCAGCAGCCCCAGCAGGCTCACCAGGGCGATGCCCCCCTCGCGGCCCAGCAGGGCGCCGATCGTGTCGTAGCCCACCCCCAGCACCTGGGGAAAGCCGAGGGCCATCAGCCCCAACCCCAGACCCCCCAGGGCGGTGAGCAGCCAGGGGGGCAGGCGGCGGAACCAACGCTGCACCGGCTCGCTGCGGCCGGCGGCCAGCAGCTTCACCAGGGCCAGCGACATGCCGCTGGCCACCAGACCCAAGCCCAGATAGAGGGGCATCTCCGAAGGCGAGCGCACCTCATAGGCGGGCAGGCGGAAGATCGGCTCATCCCCCAGCGACAACTGCGTCACCAGGGAGGAGGCCACCGCCGCCACCAGCACGGCGCGCACGCTGGGCCGGCCGGGGATCGTG
>BJHC01000006.1 GCA_014191535.1 Cyanobium sp.
CAGCCGGCGCAACTGCTCAGGTCCGAGGCCATAGCGTTCCGCCAGGGTGGTGCGCAGCAGGCCACTGGCGCCGAGGCTCCGCAACAACAGATCCAGGCGGCTGCCCTGCAGGAGCAACAGCTGGGGAGCGGGGCCCTGGAGCGGGGCCGGGGGCGCCAGCCAGCCGGGGGCACCGGTGAGGGTGCCGGCGGTGGCATCAGCCTCGCCGCTGACCACCAGGCTGCCGGCATCGCTGCTGAGTTGCAGACAGCCCTGTTGCAACAGGGCGGACAGGGGGGCGATGGGGCCCAGCATCTGGGCCAGGGCCAGGCCGTTCCAGTGGACAGCGGTGCGTTGCAGCAGGGTGGCGGTGCAGCGCTGCTCCAGGCCGCGGGAGGGACGGCGCTTCAAGGTGAGCTGTTGTTCCAGCAGCTGACGTGCCAGGGGGCTGGGGGCGATCACCCACAGGTCGTCCACCACCAGGGCCCCGGGGGGTGACGGCTGGGCCGTGGCGACGGGCAGCACCAGGTAGCTGCCGGCATCCCCATGGGGGCCCCAGAACTGCCACCAGAGGCGACGCTGGCGTGCCCACAGGGCCTGGGCCCGCTGGGGGCCGAGGCGCTCCAGCCACAGGGGGGGTGGAGGGTCGCCGGGCCGTGCGGTGAAACTCTGCAGCAGGGCCGCTTCCGCCTGCAAGCGATCGAGGCCCGTCGCCAGGCGCCGCGGGAAGAGGCCTAACAGCAACGCCGGAAGCGCCAGCAACAGCAGCAACGCCGCCAGGGTGTTGCGGAGGGGCTCGACCTCACGCCGCAGGGGCAGGGGCAGCGGTGGAACCAGACGGGTCAGCGGCATGGGGCGGAGCCGACCTCGCCGTACAGGGTTGTGCGTTGCGCCACCGGGCGACCGAGGCTGCGGGCCGCCGCTTCGAGGGCGTCTGGGGTCTGAGCGGTGCCGCCCTGGGCTCCAGCCATGCTGGTGATGGTCTCCTCCATCAGGGTGCCCCCCAGGTCGTTGCAGCCCCAGCGCAGGGCCTCGGTGGCCCCGGCGAGGGTGAGCTTGACCCAGCTGGGCTGGTGGTTCACGAACCAGCGGTCGAGCAGCAGGCGGGCCTGGGCCGTGAGGGTGAGCATGGCGGTGCGGTCGGGCTGGTCACGGCCCACCCGCTGCCGCAGCGCAGCCGGGGCCTGTGCACCGATGAAGGGCAGCAGCACGAACTCGCTGAAACCGCTGACCTGATGCTGCCAGGCGGCTTGCTGCAGGGCCACCAGGGTGAGCAGATGGGCGGCGCGATCAGCCGGTTGCTCCAGATGGCCGGCCATCAGGGTGGCCGTGCTGGCCAGGCCGCTGCGATGCACCTGCAACACCACGCCACACCACTGGCGGGCACTCAGCTTTTCCGGACAGAGCTGACGGCGCACCGACTCACTCAGCACCTCGGCGGCGGTGCCGGGAACCGATCCCAGACCAGCCGCCATCAGACCTTCAATCACCGCCTGCAGCGGCCGTTCGTCCTGTTCGGCGATGAACAGCAGCTCCTGGGGGGAGAAGGCATGCAGATGCAGGCCGGGGGCGGCCGCCTGCACAGCCCGCAGCAAAGCCTGGTAGTAGCGGAGGCTGGAGCCCTCCAACCGTGCCTCCGGGTTGAGGCCCCCCTGGATGCAGAGCTCGGTGGCCCCCGCCTGGGCGGCCAGGGAGGCGCGCTCCTGCAGGGCTTCGAAGCTGTGCCAGAAGGCCCCCTGCTGGCCTGCATCGCGGCGGAAGGCGCAAAAGCTGCAGTGCTGCAGGCAGTGGTTGGTGAAATTGAGGTTGCGGTTCACCACATAGGTGACCCGTTCGCCCACCAGCTGCTGCCGGCGCTGGTCAGCCAACGGACGCAGGGCCCCGTGGGCGGGCTGGTGCAGCAGCCTGGAGGCCAGCACCCAGCTCTCGGGGCTGCCAGGGTCGGATCGGAGGGCCCCCTGCAACTGCTGCTGCAGCTCAGCGGTCCAACCGGCGGCACCGGCGACCTGCGGCGGGTTGGGTCGGGGCGGGATCAGACAGCGGTCGGCCTCACGCCAGGCCCAGGGTGCGATCCACGCCGCCGGATCGCTCACCGGCGGCTGCGACCCGGGCTGGACACGGGCTGCTGACGGCGACGGCGGTCTCGCCATTCGACCGTGGAGAGATAGATCACGCCGCCGCTCACGAACACCAGCAGGGCGGCGGCCAGGATGGCCAACAGATTGTTCAGCCCCAGGCCAAAGGGAAGGCCCAGGGCGGAGGAATCGAATGCACTCACCGGGTCAGGGGCGACCCCCAGGGGCCACGCAGATGAGCTCAGAAGTTGATGCTGCCGTCGCCGTTGCGGCCCCACACCACCATGGCGATCGAGAAGGTGAAGGTGGCGCAGAGAGCGGCCCAACCCACGGTGATCAGCATGGCGTTGCAAACGTGATGGCGGCACTTTAACCAGCGCCGGGCGGCAGACTGGGGGTTGCTTCCAGGCTTGTCATCCGATGGGATCGTCCGGTCAGACGCTGCTCGATCGCCAACGCCTGCAGGTGCCTTACCCCCAGGGTCGGGTGATCGTGCTGGATGACGACCACAACACCTTTCAGCACGTGGTGGAGGTGCTCGTGCGCCATATCCCGGGGATGACCCCGGACCGTGCCTGGGAGCTGGCCCATCAGATCGATGGCCAGGGCTCGGCGGTGGTGTGGAGCGGTCCGCTGGAGCAGGCGGAGCTGTATCACCAGCAATTAGGAGCCGAGGGCCTCACGATGGCCCCGCTGGAGCGCTGCTGATCAGGCCAGCCGCCGGTGCTCCAGCAGCTCGAACAGGGGTTGGGTGCGCAGACGGTTCTGCTCCGCCTCGAGCACGAAGCTGAGGATGCGCCCCGAACAGACCGCCAGGCCCCTGAGCCGTTGGGCATCGGAGTGACCCACGCTCACCAGCTGAGCCTCCGGGCCCAGCTCATCGCGCAGGCGATCGAGCAGATGGGGGTGGCGGGCGTGGTCCTGCGGGGCGGCCATGGGCTCAGCCGAGGGAGCAATGGTCTAGCAGGCTTCCTTAGGGTTGACGACCCCTGCCCCCCATCCCGCAGCCATGGGCCGGCTGGTGATCACCCACAGCACCTACCTGGAGGGGCTGATCCCGCTGCTCAAACGGCTGGTGAAGGATCCGGCCATCGACACGATCACCCCCGCCGTGATCGCCCGCGTGCGGGGCCGGGCGCCGGAACTGCGGCTGCGGGTCTCAACCCCCATCAGCGGCGGCTGGAAACTGGTGGCTCGCCGCGGCAGCAGCGCCCAGGAGGTGTTCGTGGTCACCGCTCTGGGGGCCCCGGAGCTGGAGGAGCGCATCGCCACCCTGGTGGGCAGCAAAGGAAAAGGGTGAACCGCTGTGCCGTTCTGCCCCAGATTCCGACCTGGATAAACCAGAAGGGGAGTCAGAGCGGAGATTCGTTTCCGGCTACGGGGCCGGTTTACGGCACTGTCGCGACAGACGCCCCAAGTCGAAAAGGGAGTCAGATCAGAAAACTGTAGAAGGCAGTGACCAACACAGCAGTCCGCAGAAATCCTAGGCCCCGTGAACCGATTCGGACGCGCCGGCAGCGGCGGGGGGCAGGGGCCAGATGCGGCGGATCTCCTCCAACCGCTGCATGGCCTCCAGGCGCCGGGCATGGGGATCCTGCTGCTCCAGCAGCACCGTGGCATGACCGAGCTTGCGGCCCACGCTGGAGCCCTGCTTGCCGTACCAATGGATGTGCAGCTGTGGCAGCGCCTGCAGGGCGGCCCGCTGCTGGGGGTAATCCGCGTCGGGGTGGTCGGGGCTGCGGTCGTCAAAACCCAGCAGGTTCACCATCAGGGCGCCGGGGACCTGCAGCTGCGGTTCCTCGGTACGGGCTCCCCCCACCGTGAGCAGCTGCAGGTCGAACTGGCTCAGATTGCAGGCCTCAATGGAGTAGTGGCCGGAGTTGTGGGTGCGAGGCGCCAGTTCATTCACCAGCAACCCCTGGGGCCCGTAGAAAAACTCGATCGACAACACCCCCACGTAATCGAGGGCCGTCAGCAGGGACGCCGCCACATTGCGGGCCCGTTGCTGGAGGGCATGGCTGGCATCCACCGGTGCCAGCACCCAGTCGCACACCTGCTGGTGCTGATGGGTCTGCACCAAGGGGAGACAGACCACTTCACCGGCCTGGTCGCGGGCGGCCACCAGGGCCAGCTCCTGCTCGAAGGCCACGAACTCCTCGACGATCCAGTCAGCGGGGTTCACCTGCTGCAGGAGCGCCTGCAGGTCGGCCTCGGAGCGGAGCACCGCCGTGCCTCGGCCGTCGTAGCCACCGCTGGCGAGCTTGGCCATCAGCGGATAGGCAAAGCCCTCCGGCAAGCCGGGGGATGTGGAGGGGGAGGAAGTGGAGGCAGCGGAGCTGGCGGGGTTGGGTGGGGTGGGGTCGCTTGGGCTGGTGCCGTCCCCGGCCGGCGCTGGCGGCTCACCACCTGGGGTGGAGCGGAGCTGATCCAGCCCAAACCAGCGGGGGCAGGGGAGATGCAAGCGCTGCAGCAGGTCCCGTTGGCTGCGCTTGCACACCAGGGGGCGCAGGGCCTCGAGGCTGGGGAGGAAACAGACGCCATCGGCGGCCAGGGGCGCCAGGGCCTCCAGGTCCAGCCATTCGTTTTCGAAGCTGATGGCCAGGCATTGCTGGGCCAACAGCCGGGTGGCGGCGGCATCGCGCACATCGGCCTGCACCACGCGGCTGGCCAGGGCCACGGCTGGGTCATGGGGGTTGGGGGTCTGCACCACCAGTTCCACCCCGCGGCGCTGGGCCGCCTCGGCGAGCATCCAGGCCAGCTGACCGCCACCAACGATGCCGATGGCCCCCGGGAGTGTCGGCGCCGCGCCCATGGCCCCAGCCACGCAATCAATCAATGTCGCATTCAGGCCAGGGATTTGTCTCCGGCAAAGGCAAACCGCACCAGGCTCAGTAACAAGACGATCACGAACAGGGCCAGGCCCACGGTGCAGGCGTAGCTGATCTCCAGCTCGGCGAACGCCTGGTCATAGACGTAATACACCAGGGTTTTGGTGGCATCGGCCGGCCCCCCCTGGGTCATCAGATACACCTCCTCAAACACCTTGGTGGCGGCGATGGCGGAGATCACGGCCACCAGCGTCACGTAGGGGCGCAGCAGGGGCAGCGTGATGTCGAGGTGTTTGCGCCATCCCTCACTGCCATCCAATTCGGCGGCTTCGTAGAGGTCGGTGGGGATGCCCTGGAGGCCAGCCAGAAAAATCACCATGTAGTAGCCAAGCCCCTTCCAGAGGGTCACCACCATCACCGAAGGGAGCGCCAGCAGCGGGTTGGTCAGGAAGCCGATGGGCTGGAAGCGGTCGCCGATCAGGGCGTTGAGCCAACCGTCGCGCGTCAGCGCGCTCAGCCAGCCGTTGATCAGGCCGGTTTCGGCGTAGAGCCAGCGAAAGGCGATGGCCGCCACCACGATCGACACCAGCACGGGTGTGTAGAACGCGGCACGGAACCAGTGAATGCCGGGTAACTGGCGGTTCACCAGCACCGCCAGCAGCAGCGAACCCAGCACCACCGGGGGCACCACCCCCACCAGGTACAGGAGGGTGGTGCCGAGCACCTTGAAGAACATCGGATCGGCCAGCAGGCGCCGGATGTTGGCCAGGCCCACGAAGCGCAGCGGCTCGCTCACATCCAGACCGCTCTGCGTGAAGCTCATCACCAGGGCCATGGCGGCCGGGATCAGCACCGACAGGCAGATCAGCAGCAGTCCGGGTGCCAGAAACCCCCAGGCGGTGGCGGAGCGTGGGGCGGACTGGGGCAAGGCGGCGAGCGGCAGGGCAGCCACGGCATTCTGGGAGATCCAGCCGCCTCAGCCAGCCCCCGTGGATCCACAAGTGGTGCTGCAGCAGGTGTTCGGTTACCCCAGCTTCCGTGGCCCCCAGGAGGCCATCGTGCGCCATGTGGTCGGCGGTGGCTCGGCGCTGGTGCTGATGCCCACGGGTGGCGGTAAATCCCTCTGTTATCAAGTGCCGGCCCTCTGCATGCCGGGCCTCACGGTGGTGGTCTCACCCCTGATTGCCCTGATGCAGGACCAGGTGGCCGCCCTGCAGCAGGCGGGGGTGGCGGCGGAGGGATTGCATTCCGCCCTGGACCCCCAGCAGACCGCCCAGGTGTGGTCGCAGCTGCAACGGCAGGAGCTGAAGTTGCTGTACGTCTCACCGGAGCGGCTGCTGGCGGGGGACCTGCTGGAGCAGCTGGGGTCGCGGGTGAGCCTGTTCGCCATCGATGAAGCCCACTGCGTCTCCCAGTGGGGGCATGACTTTCGGCCTGAGTACCGCCAGCTCGACCAGCTGGCCCAGCGCTTCCCGGCGGTGCCGCGGCTGGCGCTCACCGCCACCGCCGACCCCCGCACCCGGGAGGACATCCGCGAGCGGTTGGGCCTGCAGGCGGACCAGGTGTTCCTGGCCAGCTTTGATCGCCCCAACATCCGCTACCTGCTGCGCAGCAAGCAGCAACCACGGGAGCAGTTGCTCTCCTTTCTGGAGGAGCAGCGCGGATCAGCGGGGATCGTCTACGCCCGGTCGCGATCACGGGTGGATCAGCTCACCGCCGTGCTGAGGGAGGCGGGCTACCCGGCGGTGGCGTATCACGCCGGGCTTGAGTCGGAGGTGCGCCGCCAAGCCCTGGAGGCGTTCCGCCTCGGCAGTGATGTGGTGGTGGTGGCCACGATCGCCTTCGGAATGGGCATTGACAAACCCGATGTGCGGTTCGTCGCCCATGTGGATCTGCCCAAGAGCCTCGAGGCGTACTACCAGGAAACCGGCCGCGCCGGCCGCGATGGGCTGCCCGCCGTGGCCTGGATGGTGCATGGCCCGGGGGACATCCCCCAGCTGCGGCGCTTCATCGACGACTCCGCCGCTGCGCCGGAGCAGAAACGGATTGAACACGGCAAGCTCGAGGCTCTGATCGCCTACAGCGAAGCGGCCGGTTGTCGCCGGCAGGTGCTGTTGCGCCACTTCGGTGAAACCCTGGCGGAGCCCTGTGGCAACTGCGACGGCTGCCTGGAGCCGCAACGCCGGCAGGATTGCCGGGTGGCGGTGCAGAAAGTGCTGTCCACGGTGTTCCGCACGGGCCAGCGCTTCGGTGCGGCCCACATCGTTGACGTGCTGTTGGGGGCCAACAGCGAGCGGTTGCGCAGCCTGGGCCACGACCAGCTGAGCGTGTTCGGCATCGGCAGCGAGTTGGATCGCAACCAGTGGCGGGCCGTGATCCGGCAGCTGCAAAGCCGCGACGTGCTGGTGTCACCGGCCGAGGCCCGCGGCGGCCTGAGTTTCGGAGCCGATGCCCTGGTGCGCCCCCTGTTGCGCGGCGAGGAGCCGGTGGACCTGGCGCTGCCGGATCCGACACCAACCGGGCGGCGCAGCCGGCGCGCCGCCAACGGGGCGGGTGCTGAGGCCCCTGGGGTGGCGATCGATCCAGGGAACCCCCTGCTGGCGGCCCTGAAGGCCTGGCGGCTGGCCCAGGCCCGGGAGCAGGGGGTGCCGCCCTATGTGGTGTTCCACGACCGCACCCTGCTGGAACTCACGGCCCAACGGCCCCTCAGCCTGGAGCAGCTCTCCGCGGTGGGGGGCATTGGTCGCGCCAAGCTCGAGCGCTACGGCGAGGCCCTGCTGCAGGTGTTGTCGGACAGGGACCTCTAGCCTCAGCCCACGCCAGTTCGCCACGGCCATGACGGTCTCGCCGGTCACCCCCAGCGCCCTGCGCAGCATCCCGGTGGAGCTGAGCACCCATCCCTATCCGATCGTGATCGGTGACGGCGCCCTGGGGTCCCTCGGGGCCCAGGTGCAGGCCCAGGGCTTCAAGGCCGGCACCAAAGTGCTGGTGGTCACCAATCCCGTGGTGAACAGCCATTACGGCGCCACGGCCCTGGCCAGCCTGCGGGCAGCGGGATACGACGCCCAGCTGTTGGAGATTGACGCCGGGGAGGACCAGAAGACCCCGGCGACGGTCGCCCTGATCCATGACGCCGCCTTCGCCCAGAAGCTGGAACGCGGCTCCCTGATCGTGGCCCTGGGTGGTGGCGTGGTGGGCGACATGGCGGGCTTCGCAGCCGCCAGCTGGCTGCGGGGGATCGCCGTGGTGCAGGTGCCGACAACCCTGCTGGCCATGGTGGATGCCTCCATCGGCGGCAAGACCGGCGTGAACCATCCCGGTGGCAAAAACCTGATCGGCGCCTTCCACCAACCCCGGCTGGTGCTGATCGATCCCCAGTGCCTGGCGACCCTGCCGCCACGGGAATTCCGCGCCGGCATGGCGGAAGTGATCAAGTACGGCGTAATCGGCGAGGGGGCTCTGTTTGCAGATCTGGAGGCGGCCGGGGAACGGTTGGCCGCCATGGATCAACTCCCCCCGACCCTGCTGCAACAGATCCTGGAGCGCTCCGCAGCGGCCAAGGCCAAGGTGGTGGCGGCGGATGAACGGGAGGGGGGCCTGCGGGCGATCCTCAACTACGGCCACACCCTGGGCCATGTGGTGGAAGCCCTCTGCGGCTACGGCACCTACCTGCATGGGGAAGCGGTGGCCATCGGCATGGTGGCCGCCGGGGAGCTGAGCCTCGAGCTGGGGCTGTGGAGCGCCGACGACCAGCGCCGCCAGCGCCAGGTGATCGCCGCGGCGGGGTTGCCCGTGCGCTGGCCCGAGCTCCAGGCCGAGGCGGTGCTGGCCTGCCTTCAGGGGGACAAAAAAGTGCGCGACGGCCGCGTGCGGTTTGTGCTGCCCACGGCCCTCGGTGCAGTGGAGATCCGCGACGACGTCAGCGGCCAGCAGGTGCTGGCGGCGCTGCAACGCTGCAGCTAAGCCAGCGGCGGATCCTGCAGAAACAGGCTCTGGGGATCACCGGCCACACCCCGGGCGAAGGCCAGCCAGCGGAAATCCCCCAGGGTGGTGGGATCAACGAGGCGCAGCAGGGCTTCGCGGCGGCTGAGCAGTTGGGGCAGCTGGGCTGGATCCTGCTGCTGCAACCCATGCAACCGTTGGGCCAGGCCCAGGGCCAACAGCGCCTCCCCCTGGCGCCGCTGGCCCAGGAAACCCCAGCCAGCGGTGGTGGCGGCGGTGACCAGGGTTTCGATGCAGAGGTGGGCGGTGAGATCCCAGTGCCCCGGCTCCAGCAGGGGATCGTTGCTGGCGCCCTGCTGCCGGTAGGCCATCAGCGTGCCCTGACTGCGCTGGGGCGCGTAATACCGCCAGGCCTCATGGGCGTAATCCACCACCAGCAGCTGGCCCGCCTTCAGGGCTGCGGCCGCTTGCTGCAGCCAGGGATGCAAGCCGGGATGCAGCTCGCTGCACCAGCCGGCGGCACGCTGGGCCCCGGCAACGGCAAGGCCTAGCGGTTCCAGTTGGGCGGCCAGCTGGGTGGGGAGGGGCTCGCCGGTGTCGAGCTGCAGCTGCGGTTGGACCGCCTCTGAGCCCCCGCCTGGGCCTGCCCCCTCCCGCAGGGACACCCCCTGCCGTCGCCACTGGGCACCGTCCCAGACGATGCGCTCCACCGGCAGGGCATCCAGCACCTCATGGGCCAGCATCACCCCACACACCGGGGCCAGGGCCAGCTGCTCAAAGCTGAGCCAACGGCAGGGCAGAGGGCAGGCGGCCAGCAGGCGGCGCTGACGCTCCGCCATCCCCCCATTGGGCTCCACCAGCACCAGTTCCGTGCGTGCCGCCAGGGCCGGCCAATCGGCGGCGAGGGCCTCGGCCAGCTGCAGGGCGAGATGGCCCTCACCGGGCCCCGTTTCCACCAGCGCCAGGGAACAGTCCAGGGGCTGCTGCTGCAGCCATTGGGCGATCTGGGGGGCCAAGAGGGCCGCGAAATCAGGCCCGAGCGAGGGGGAGGTGGCGAAATCACCGCGCGGCCCCACCTGAAGCCGGCCGCTGCCATAGGCCCCCTGCACCGGGTCGTGCAACACCCAGTCCATGTAGGTGCTGAAGGGGACCCATCCGCCGTGGTCACGGAGGCGGTCCACCAGCCAGGGGGGAGCGGGGTGGCTGGTCACGCCGGTGCGGGGGGGTCAGGGAGAATGCTGGCCACTGAAGCAGGCGCCATGACGCGACCCAGAGGAGTGATGGCCTGGTTGGCCGGGGCCGTGCTCAGCCTGGCGCTGCTGCTGGGGCTTTGGGCCGCACCGGCCCAGGCCTATGACAACCCCGATCTGTTGCCGGATCACCCCACGGCGGTGATCGATCTGGCCAAGATCCTCACCGACACCCAGCGCAGCGCCCTGGAGGCGGAACTCGACGATTTCGAGCGGGTCAGCGGCTGGAAACTGCGGGTGCTCACCCAGTACGACCGCACCCCCGGCCTGGCGGTGAAGGACTTCTGGGGACTGGATGAACGCTCCCTCCTGCTGATCGCCGATGAGCGCGGCGGCAATTTGCTCAACTTCAACGTGGGGGATGCGCTATTCGCGCTGATGCCGCGCACCTACTGGGTTGAACTGCAAACCCGCTTCGGCAACCAGTACTACGTGCGCGACAACGGTCAGGACGCCGCCATTCTCGACGCCCTCCACACCGTGAAGGGCTGCCTGGAGATCGGTGGCTGTCAGGTGGTGCCGGGGCTGCCCCAGGAGCAATGGGTGCTCACCCTGGCCACGTCGATCCTGGGGGGCCTGATCGTTGGGTTCGCCGCCTACCCGCGCAAGCCGGAACACACGGTGGAGTGGGCCTGGGTGCTGCTGTTGTCACCGCTGTGGGTGATTTTGTTCGGCGTGTTCGGCGTCGCGCCGATCATCACGCGCACCCCCGATGTGCTGCCCCTGGTGCGCAACGCCCTCGGCTTTGTGGGGGCCATCGCAGCCGCCTACCTGATCGCCCAAAACACGGTCGGCAAGGCAAGGCTCAAGGACGGAGAGACCTGAGCTCAGCGGCCCTGGGCCAGGCTGCGGGGACCGACCCGATCCAGGCGCTCGAGCCGGCAACGCAGCGACTCGGCGGGCTCACAGCTGGGCAGCTCAGCCACCACGGGGACCACGCCAGCGATGGCGCGCAGCTCCGCCAGGTTGCGCTCATAGAAGGCCTTGAGAGCGGCATAGCGCTTCACCGGCTGGCCATAAAAACTGCGACCGCCCAGGGTGGGGAACGAGGCCCATTCCGGTGCCAGTCGGGCCGCCAGCACCGGGGTGAACACCCCCTGATCCGCCAGGGGTAGGGCGCCACGACGCTGGATCAGAAAGATGGCCGCCTGGTCTTGCACATCAGGGCCGAAACCGGGGAGCTGCAGGCTGCGGCTGGCCCGTTCCCAGGTGAACGGCATGAACTGATAGGCACCGGCGGCGGCACTGGCGTAACCACCCGAATAGATGACGCGATCGGGGTGACGCTCCAGGTGGGGCATCAATCCGCCACCGAACATGACGCGGTAGCCGAGGTTCTCACCACGGGCCCAGGTGCCCTCCGCATAACGGATGGTGTTGAGCAGGGCGCGACGCTCCGGCGTGATCGCAAAGCGAAAGGGCTGCCCCTCACCGGCAGCACCGTCGGTGGCGTTCAGCAGGGCCAGCTGGGAATGGGGGCGTGGGGCCGATGGCATCGAGTGATCGGCGCCTTCGGTCGCTGCGGTGCCAGCGGCGTTGGCCGCCGCCATCAACTGGGCGTGGGCGGGAGCCTGGAGCACGGGGCCGGCAAGACAGCAACCGGCGGCGAGGGCCAACAGACTCAGGCGACGCTGATCAGGCAAAACGCTGGAGCGAAGGACAAACGCCAAGCAACAAGCACCCACCGCAGGCAGCAGGGTGTTGATGACGCACCAAAACTGTGCGAGCTTGATGAAACATCAAGCTGGACAACTTGAGTTCACAACTGGCGCTAGCGCAGTGGTGATGAAAGAGTCAGAATTAGTTGCGCAGAGTTTGTCACACAAACCCGCAGGAGCCATTGCATTAGTGACACTCGCACAAGTGTCTACTTGTACAAGAATCACGCAACAGCTTTGAAACAGCAATCCAGAACAAGAGTTTGCTATGCGAATTCAAAGGGATCGACCTAGCCGCTGCAGCACCTTTGCCGCTTGACCATCGCCACCATCTGCCAGGGGGGCCCTGGCCGGAGGGAGCAAGGGCAGGTGCAGCTGCCAATCCCCCTGCTGCAACTGGTCGCGGCTGATCAAGCGATGCCAGCTGTGCTGCTGCACCGCCTGCTCGAGCACCGGCGCCTCCGCGAAGCCCTCCCGCCGCACCACCTGCAGGCCGACACCCGCTGCCATGGCCTCGCAGTAGCTGCTGTAGCCGGGCTTGGTGAGCAGGCGACCGCAGAGGGGCAACACCTCCAGGGGCCGCAGATCCGCGGGGATGCGGATTTGATTGGGCGCTGCGCAGGCCAGGGCTGAATCGGCCACCAGGAAGCGGTGATCGGGCCAGGCCTCAAACAGTTCGCGACCGACCGAAAGGCCCATGCCCCCGAAGCCCACCAGCACGGTGTGCTGGGGATCCAGCTCAAGGCCCAGGCGCCTGCGGAGGTCGGCCGGATCATGGCGGGGACGCCCGGGGGTGAGCCCCACCACCGTGGTGGGCACGTTCCAGGGCATCGGCATCGCGAAGGGACACTGGATCAACGCGGTGCCCTGGCGATAGGCGCTGGTGGCCGCCTCAGCCCAGGGGGCAAAGGCCGGACCCATGGGGCCGTAGATGGCATCCCAACCGAAATTGCCCATGAACACCAACGGGGCTTCCAGCTGCTCAGCCAGCTGGGCGGCAGCCGGGGGCACATCCGCCAGCACCAACACAGGGCCGGGCTGCTGCCGAAGCCAGGCGAGCTCTGTGGCGATCTGCCCAGGCAACACCTGTTGCAACTGCTCGAGGGCGATGAGGGTGGCGGCCGGGTCGGAACCGAGGGCATCGGCCTGGAGCACCCCCACATCCCAGCGGCAGGGGCGATGGTCGTAGGGCACCGGGCCGAAGGCCAGCTGCAGAAATGCGGGGGGCAAGGGGGTGGAGAGCACCAGCCGCCACTGGGGCTCCAGCCCGTGCAGGGCGGTGAGCACGGAGGCCACCCGGGAGCCATGGCCGTAGCCATGGCCGCTGACACAGGCGTAAATCAGCACGGTTGGAGGGTCCCCTGGCGCCGCAGGCTCTGCTGATACAGCAGCCGGCCATCGAGCCCGTACCAGCGGTGGCTCACCTCCACCGGTTGGCCATCCCGCAACACGACCCAGCTGAAGTGGCGCAACTCACGGCCCTGGTCGTCGCGGCTGTGGCGGGGCACGAACGCGGTGTTCAGGTAGGTGGTGCCGCCGCGATCGATGCAGTAACTGCGCCGTTCCCCCTGCCCCCGCTTTAGGCGGTGATGCATGTGACCAAACACCACCAGGGGCACAGGGCGACGACGGCGAATGCGATCAATGGCCAGGGCGAGGTCCTGGTCGCCCCAGTCACAGGCGGGGGGTTTCCAGTCGCGGCCGCAGGGGTCGCCCGCATCACTGCCCAGGCCCGAGGGGCCGCAAGGGGCCAGCCGCCCCGGGGGGAGGGCTGGATCGGCGGCCTCCGCAGCGGCCACGATGCGCTGGGCCGAGGCCTCCAGGGTGACGGGGCCGAACACGGCCTGGCTGGCGCGGCTGAGGTGGAACCCGCCTCCAGCGGTGACGGGACGGGCCCCCACCACCGCCAGGCCCGGGGGATGCAATTCCCGCAGCCCCCAGCCGCAATGCCGATCCCCCAGCAGCTCCAGTTGACGCGCGAGGGTGCGGCCGGAGGGGTCACGGCCGGCATCGTGGTTGCCGAGGATGCAGGCCAGCGGGAGCGGCAGGGCAGCCAGCCGCTGCGGAATGCGCGCCTGGCCGTCGCTGAGGTCACCCACCACCAACAGGGCATCCGGGGCCAGCCGTTCCAGCAGCTGTTCATCACTGGCATCCCACTGGCCGTGCAGGTCTCCGGCGATGGCGATGCGGAGCTCGGCCAACCCGATGCCTAGGCTTTCGCCATCCTGCATCAGTTCAGGCCAAGCCTTGGTTTTCGCTGCCGCCACCGACACCGCTGCACGTCAGCCTGACGCTTGCCCACCGGCGGCGGAGTTGCCCGCGGCGATTGATGCCCTGCGCCGCGAACGCAAGGCGGTGATCCTGGCGCACTACTACCAGGAGCCTGAGATTCAGGACATCGCCGACTTCATCGGCGATTCCCTGGAACTCTCCCGCAAGGCCGCCGCCACCGACGCCGCCGTGATCGTGTTCTGCGGCGTGCACTTCATGGCGGAGACCGCCAAGATCCTCAGCCCCGATAAAACGGTGCTGCTGCCGGATCTGGAGGCGGGATGCACCCTGGCGGATGCGTGCCCCGCCGATGCCTTCGCCGCCTTCCGGGCTGAACACCCCGACCATCTGGTGGTGAGCTACATCAACTGCTCCGCGGCCGTGAAGGCCCAGAGCGACCTGATCTGCACGAGCAGCAATGCGGTGGACCTGGTGCGCCAGCTTCCGGCTGACCGACCGATCCTGTTCGCCCCCGATCAGAACCTGGGGCGCTGGGTGCAACGGCAGAGCGGCCGCGAACTCACCCTCTGGCCCGGGAGCTGCATCGTGCACGAAACCTTCAGCGAGCAGGCCCTTCTGCAGCTGAAGCTGGACCATCCCGAGGCGGAGGTTCTGGCCCATCCGGAATGCCAGCAGCACCTGCTCGACCATGCCGATTTCATCGGCTCCACCAGCAAGCTGCTGCATCGGGCCGAGGCCAGCGCCGCCAGCGCCTTCATCGTGCTGACGGAGCCGGGCATCCTGCATCAGATGCGCAAGGCCGTTCCCCACAAGGCGTTCTATGAGGTGCCCGGCGCCGATGGCTGCAGCTGCAACGCCTGCCCCTACATGCGCCTGAACACGCTCGAGAAGCTGTGGCGCTGCCTGCATGCGATGGCACCAGCCATCGAGCTGGATGAAACCACGCGCAGCCGCGCCCTGGCACCGATCCAGCGCATGCTGGAGATGAGCCGCTGAACGGCGCGCCTCAGTAGCTGTAATTGGCCACGAACAGGCTGGCGTCGTCGGAGGGTTCGGAACCCGGCTCGTAGTCGCCGCGACTCGCCGCCCCATTGGCCCGGGCCCGCGCCAGCAGGGCCGCCTGGCCGGCACTGAGATCGTGCCCGGCCCAATGCTTGATGCAGGAGTGCTGCAGAGCCCGGCCGAAGGAAAATCCCAGGTGCCAGGGGGCCCCCACAGCGTCGGCGGCCTGGTTGATCGCATTGAGGCAGAGGCTGGCGTCCTCCTCGCTGAGGCCGCCGCTGAGGAACAGGATCGCGGGAACGGCAGCCGGCACCGTGCGGCTGAGGGTGCGCACCGTGAATGCGCCCACCTCCTGGGCGTTGGGGGGCTGGGGGCAGGCGGCGCCGGCCAGGGTCATCGAGGGCTTCAGCAGGCTTCCCTCCAGGAACACCCCGTTCACCGCCAGGGCTTCGTAGACGGTCCGCAGCACCCATTCCTGCACGGAGGCGGTGGTGGCGATGTCGTGGTCGCCATCCATCAGGATCTCGGGCTCCACGATCGGCACCAGCCCGTGCTCCTGCACGGTGCGGGCATAGCGGGCCAGCCCCCAGGCGTTCTCGCGCACGGCGAGTTCCGAGGGGCACCCGGCGGAACTGATCTGCAGCACAGCGCGCCATTTCGCAAAGCGGGCGCCTCGGGCGTAATAACGGGCGGCCCGCTCCCCAAGGCCCTTGAGCCCCGTGCACCAGGTTTCCCCCGCCAGCCCACCGGCCAAGGGCTCCACCCCCTGATCCACCTTGATGCCGGGAACAATCCCCTGCTGCTGGAACAACTCCACGAGCGGCTGGCCGCCCGCCTGCTCGGTGCTGTCTTGGAAGAGCGTTTCCTCAAACAGGATCACGCCGGAAATGTGCTCCGCCAGGCCGGCTGTGGTGGCCAGCAGGCTGCGGTAGGCGCGGCGGTGGTCTTCGGTGTTCTCGAGGCCGATGGCCTCGAAGCGCTTGCCGATGGTGCCGGTGGATTCATCCGCCGCCAGCAGGCCGGTACCCGGTTCAGCCAGGGCCGCCGCCGTGGCGGCCAGCTGCTCCCGAAACTCCTCGAGCGCCATGGCATCGGCCGGCATCCTGCATCCCCTGGCTAAGAACGGAGCGCCCCGCCGTCAACGGCGGCGAGCCAGGCCCGGCACAATCGCAGCAGGCCGCCGCAGCCCCGCCGACCGCCGATGCCCCTCCCCCCTGGCGGCCTGCTGCAACTCA
>BJHC01000007.1 GCA_014191535.1 Cyanobium sp.
CTGCTGTCCGTGCCCCCCACCCGCCAGGGGTGGCCGGGGGGCTGGCTGCGCTCCAGGGCTGCCATCACATCCAGGCGGGGTCGAGGCCGGCGGTGGGCCTCGATGGCCCGCTGCCGCAGCTCCGGGCTGAGGGCTTCGGCTTGTTGCGCCGGCAGCTCCTGCAGCAGCAGCGCCAGCCCCAGGCGGCTGAGGCCATGGGGCCCCGTGCACACCAGCCAATCCCCGGCTCGGCCATCGCCCCGCCGGATCGCCCCGGGACCGATCCTCCCCAGGGCCGTGATCGCCAACATTCGTTGGCGGCCGCCGCTGCAGTCGCCCCCCAACAGCTGGCCGCCGTAGGTGCGCAGGGCCAGGCTCAGCCCGTCGTAGACCCCCTCCACCCAGGCCCAGGGGGTGTCGGCCGGAGCCACCAGCCCCACGGTGAGGCCCACCACGCTGCCGCAGCCCGTGGCCGCCAGGTCGGAGAGGTTGGCCGCGGCGGCCCGCCACCCCACATCCGCGGGATCCATGGTGGCGTCGCTGAAGTGAACCCCCTCCACCAGCACATCGGTGTTCACCACCAGGGGCGTGGTTGGGGTCCCGCAGTCGGCCGCGAGGATCGCCGCGTCATCGTCCAGCTGGCCTGGGGGGGCGTAGGCCGCCAGGCGCCTCAGCAGCTCCCATTCCCCCAGGTCGCGCAACAGCACGGGATCAGGCGTGGGGCTTCAGATTGTCGGCCCCCTCGATCACCCGGGCCTTGACGATGCCGTCGTTGACGCCCAGCTCCTCCAACACGTCGAAGCCGTCCACCACGTAGCCAAAGGCGCCGTAGCGGCCATCCACCAGGTTGAGGCCGGCGGGGGTCAGCTCGGCTTCGTAGAGGAAGAAGAAGAACTGAGAAGAGCCGTCATCGAGGGCCTCGTCGGAGTGGGCCCAGCCGAGGGTGCCCAGGGTGGCGAAGGGCAGCACCGGCGTGGCCTTGAACATCCCCAGGTCTTCGAAGGTCTGGTTGTAGAAGGGCTGGGCTTCACCCGGCACCCGGATCTCCAGGGGCACGTGCCGTTCGGCCTTGGTCTTGGGGTCGATGTAGCCGGTTTCGCTGCCCTTGGGGTCGCCGGTCTGCAGCACGTAGAAGTCTTCGGCCCGGGTGAAGGGCAGGCCGTCATAGAAGCCCTTCTGCACCAGATCCACGAAGGCTCCGGCTGTTAGCGGAGCGTTGTAGCCATCCACCACGGCGGTCAGCGGGCCCTGGGTGGTTTCGATCGCCACGGTGGCGCGGCCGAGCAACCGCGGCAGGTTGTCGAATTCCGCCGGGATGGTGAAGGGGAAGTCACCCACCAGCAGGGCTTCGAGTTGCCCCACGCTGGTGAGGGCGGCCCGCCGGTCCTCCAGGAAGGCGTCGCGATTGGCCGCTTCGCTGGAGGCCGCCAGGGTCTGCAGCTGGTTGTCCAGTTGCTCCAGCAGCTGGGCACCGGTGCCCTGATCCGCCGCCGGCAGGCTGGCCAGGATCGCAGCGCTGCGGGTGTTCAGCAGGGTCTGGCTGCGGCGCACCGTGCCGGCCAGGGCCGACCAGCGCTTGGCCCGCAGATCGTCACTGGTGCTCTCCAGCCGATGCTGCAGATCTTGCAGATCCCCCTGCTGAATCGGCAGGGCATCGCGCAGGATGGCCGCCGGATCGGTGACGGCGTTGCCGGGGGGCAGGGCCGCCCAGGCCGCGGCCCCGAGCGGCAGGCTGGTGATCAGCAGCGTGAGCACCATGGTCAGGGCCCCACGCAGGGTCGTGGGGAGCGCCCGGAGGGTGGAGCCGAGGGGGAGCCAGCCCGTGAGATCCATGCTGCAGCCTTGTCTCTGCCGGGACTCTGGCACAGCCGTATGATCCCGCCTGAACCGTTCGGCCGGGATGATCTCGAGCAACGACTTTCGCACCGGCACGACGATTGAACTCGACGGCCAGGTCTGGCGTGTGGTCGAGTTCCTGCACGTCAAACCCGGCAAGGGATCAGCCTTCGTGCGCACCAAGCTGAAGGCGGTGCAAAGCGGCAACGTGGTGGAGAAAACCTTCCGTGCCGGCGAAACCGTTCCCCAGGCCCAGCTGGAAAAGGCGGTGCTGCAGCACACCTACATGGAGGGCGACGATTACGTCTTCATGGACATGGCCTCCTACGAGGAAACCCGCCTGACCGCCAAGCAGATCGGTGATCAGCGCAAGTACCTCAAGGAGGGCATGGAGGTGAACGTGGTGTATTGGAACGGCAAGCCCCTGGAGGTGGAATTGCCCAACTCCGTGGTGCTGGAAATCACCCAGACCGACCCCGGCGTGAAGGGCGATACCGCCACCGGTGGCACCAAGCCGGCCATTGTGGAAACCGGCGCACAGGTGATGGTGCCCCTCTTCCTTTCGATCGGCGAAAAGATCAAGATCGATACCCGCACCGATAGCTACCTCGGCCGCGAGAACTGATCGCCATGCAACTCGATCACAGCCAACTGCGCGATCTGATCGCCCTGCTCGGCGACAGCGACATCCAGGAGCTCAAGCTCGAGGGGGATGATTTTCGGCTTGAACTGCGCCGCAACCTGCCCGCCAGCCATCCCCAGGTGGTGATGCAGGCGGCCCCCGCCATGGCAGCGCCGGCTGCGGCCCCCGCCCCCGTTGCCCCCTCCGCGGCTCCCCCGGCGGCCCCCGCCGTGCGCGGCGACCTGGTGGAGATCACCGCCCCGATGGTGGCCACCTTCTATCGGGCACCCTCCCCGGGCGATCCCGCCTTTGTGGAGCTGGGTGCCCGCATCAGCGTCGGCCAGACCGTGTGCATCCTCGAGGCCATGAAGCTGATGAATGAGCTCGAGTCTGAGGTGAGCGGTGAGGTGGTGGAGATCCTGGTGGAGAACGGCACCCCGGTGGAATTCGGCCAGGTGCTGATGCGGGTTAAGCCCGGCTAAGCCAGCTCCAGGGCGGCCTCCAGAGCCGCCCGCATGCTGTCGGCCCTGGCGATGCCCAGGGCTGCAATGGCAAACCCGGTGCCGTGGTCCGGCGAGGTGCGCAGGAACGGCAGCCCCAGGGTGGTGTTCACCGCCTGGTCGAAGGCCAGCAACTTCACCGGGATCAACCCCTGGTCGTGGTACAGCGCCAGGTAGCCATCGGCCGCAGCGGCCGTGCTGTCGCCTCGCCAGGCCTTGGCGGCCTCCAGCCAGCAGCTGTCGGCGGGCAGCGGACCCATCAGCGTGGCCTGGGGGTGTCGCTGTTGCCACGCCTCCAGGCAGGCGTTCAACCAGCTGTGCTCCTCCTGGCCCAGCTGCCCCGCCTCGCCGGCGTGGGGGTTGAGGCCCGCCACCGCCAGCCGCGGCTGCGGTTGGAAGCGCTGGCAGAACTGCAGCAGCAGATCGAGCTTGGCGCTGATGCGCTCCGCACTGAGGCTGCCGGGAACGGCGGCCAGGGGAATGTGGGTGGTGGCCAGCAGGGTGTTCAGCCGCCAGCCCCCCTGGGGTGAGCGGGCGGTGAACAACATGGCCGCTTCCGGCACCCCCGCCAGCTCCGCCAGCCGCTCCGTCTGCCCGGGGTAGTGGTGGCCGGCGGCATGCCAGGCGTGCTTGGCGATCGGGGCGGTCACCAGGGCGCTGCAGTCGCCCCGTTGCACCAGTTCGGTGGCGGCGGTGAGCCACTGGAAGCTGGCGGCGCCACTGGCGGCACTGCCCTGGCCGGGGGGCACCGGCTCCGCCAGCGGTTGATCGAGTAGCTCCAGCTGGGCGGGATCGGCCAGGGGTTCGGCGCTGCGTTGGCGCAGCGCTTCGTAGCGTTGCTCCAGCCAGCGGCGGCAGCCCACCAGCAGGGGCTTCGGCTGCTGCTGGGGCCAGCCATGCAGGGCCTTGAGCACCACTTCGGCACCGATGCCGGCCGGATCCCCCAGGGCCACCGCCAGGCGAGCGCCCTTAGCCTGATCCCGGCTGGCTGGGTTGGGCATGCTGCGCTGGGTGCTGTTGCTGGCGATGGGCTACGGCCTGGTGAAGGGCGTGCAGAGCGGTTGGGTGGATGTGCACTGGAACCGGATGCTGCACGACATGGGCGTGCCCTTCATGCCGGATCCGGATGCCCCCGGCCCAGGCCCCATTCCATCACGCAAGACCTGAGGCTTGCTCCTCCCGCAGGCTCGCGGCAAAGCCCTCGCGGTAGCTGGGGTAGCGCAGCCGATAGCCCAGCTGCTGGCAGAGCAGGTGGTTGCTCACCCGGCGGTTGTCGGCCCAGAAGCTGAGGGCCATCGGGCTCATGGCGCCGGCGATGGCGTCGAAGCGTTGCACCGGCGGCAGCTTGCAGCCCAGCAGGTGGGCGGCATAGCCCAGGGTTTCGCTGGAGGGGCAGGGGGCGTCATCGCTGACGTTGATCACCGCCGGCCGCTGGGAGGCCGGCAGGGCGGCGGCATGCAGGAGCGCCCCCACGATGTCGTCCACGTGGATGCGGCAGAACACCTGCCCGGGTTTGTGCACCAGCCGCGCCGTGCCCTGACGCAGCTGGGTGAAGGGGCAGCGCCCCGGGCCGTAGATGGCGGGCAGTCGGAAGCTCTGCACCGGTAGGCCACTGGCCAGCCACCGTTGCTCACTCTCCAGCCGGGAGCGGCTGCGGGTCAGCCCGGGCTCGGTGGGGCTGGTTTCGCTCACCCAGGCCCCACCGGTGTCGCCGTAGACGCCCGTGGTGGAGAGATAGCCCAGCCACTGCAAGGGTTGCTGCCGCAGGGGCTCCAGCAGTTGCTGAAACACCGCATCCCCCCCTGATGCGGCGCCGGGGGGCGTGGTGACCAGCACATGGGTGAGGCCGTTGGGCAGGGCCGGCGCCTGGCCGGCGGCGCTGTCGTAGGGGAGCCACTGCAGGGGGGATGCCGCTTCAGCCGCGTTGTTGCCGCCCCCCTCCGGTGCGCTGCGGCGGGTGAGCCACACCTGTGCCCCCAGGGCAGCGGCCGCCTGGCCAAAGCGCAAACCGCTGTAGCCACCGCCGATCACCAGCACACGGGCCAGGGGGTTGACAGCCCCAGCGGTCATGAGTACACCTGTATCACTGCTGCGTTGGTCCTGTGACGGCCTCCTGTTTCTCTACTCCCTCCGCTTTGAGCGCCAGCCTGGCCGCCGGGGGCTCGGTGATGCCTCGCCTGCGGGTGCGCCAGCTGGTGGCACCGGCGGTGGTGGCTGGTCTGCTGGCGGCCCTGCTGCTGGCTCCGGAGCAGCCCCAGGCCCAGGCCGACATCTGCCAGCGCCACAACGGTGCGGCCGCCTGCCGCGTCTGGTAGGGCGGTGCGGGGCCGCCCTCAGGCGGCCTGAGGTTGAAACATGCCCCCGTGGAGGGGGATCGGCGCACTGGCTGGGGTGTGGCGTTGCGGTTCCCGCTGCGGTTGCAGCTGGGGATTGGCCCATTGCAACAGCCGCATCGCCAGCCGCAGATCGCCATCCATCCAGGCGCGGATCGCCATGGCCCGGCGGGGGTCGTAGAAGCGCTGGCGCCGGTACCACTCAAAGGCGTCGGCATCGCTCTTGTGGCCGTTGCAGGCCAGGCAGGCGGGCACGCAGTTTTCAGTCACGCTCAGGCCGCCGCGGCTCTGGGGCAGAACGTGGTCGATGGATTCGGATGGTTTGCCGCAATAAATGCAGGTTTTGTGCGTATAGCTATGCAGTGATTGTCGCCAGCGTCGAACACGAAGTTTGGGGCACAGATCTTCAAGGAAAACTGCATCCCTGGCGTGCATCCGATCGGCTCGGTTGGCGCGAGTTTGCCCGCAGTGGCTGGGATGTCAATGTGTCGAAGACTGCACTTTGGCAGATGTTTGGAAAAACTTGCATCTTTCCCCAGACCAGCTAATTTGATAGCTGTTGCGCCAAGCGGTCCGCCTGTGCAGCAGCGCTGTGTGATGCGGCTGGGTGACACCGGCACGATTCAGCTGTTGCTGCCGTTTGATGCGGTGACCCAGGCGCAGCTGCGGGCGGTGCGGCCGCGGGGCCACTGGCGCTCCCGGCTCGGTTGCTGGGAGTTTCCGTTGGCGGCGGCGGCGGTGTTGGAGCGCCAGTTCGGGCAGCGCTTCAGCCTCGAGCCCCCCCTGCCCCAGTGGTTGGCCTGGCTGCGGCAGCCCTTGCCCCCCTTGCCGCCCCACCGGCACCTGGTGGCCGTGGCGGATCTGGAGCAGCCCCTTCCGGATGGGCGCCAGTTGTTCGCCCATCAGCGGGCTGCGGCGCGTTGGTTGTTGGCGCGGCGCGGAGCCCTGTTGGCCGACGCCATGGGCCTCGGCAAGACGCTCACGGCCCTGGTGGCCGCTCGGGCCATGGTGCGCGCGGCTGACTGCCGCCTTGTGGTGATCGCCCCCAGCGGCCTGCATGCCCATTGGCGTCAGGAGGCCGCCGCCCTGCAGCTGCGGCTGGAGCTGCTCAGCTGGGCGCAGCTCCCCGAGGATCTGCCGGAGGCGGGAACGGTGTTGATCGCTGATGAGGCCCACTTCGCCCAGAACCTCAGCAGCCAGCGCACCCGGGCCTTTCTGCGGTTGAGCCGTCATCCCCGGTTGCGGGCCGCCTGGCTGCTGACGGGCACCCCGATGAAAAACGGGCGCCCCGCCCAGCTCTTTCCCCTGCTGGCGGCCATTGGCCATCCCCTGGCCATGGACCAGCGGGCCTTCGAGGAGCGCTACTGCCACGGCCATTGGAGTGAGCGGGGCGGCCAGCGCCAGTGGTACGCCCAGGGGGCGACGCATCTGGAGGAACTGCGGCGTCTCACCCGGCCGTTGTTGTTGCATCGCCGCAAGCAGGACTGCCTGGATCTGCCGCCGAAGCAGCGCCAGCTGCACCCGGTGCAGCTCAGCGAGGCTGAGGGGCAGGGGTTTGAGCATCGCCTCAGCCTCACGGTGGAGGACTACCGCCGCCGGGCGGCAGCGGGCCTGGTGCGGCGTGATGCCGAAGCTCTGGCGGTGTTCACGGCCCTGCGCCAGATCGCCGCCGATTACAAGCTGCCGGCGGCGGCGGCCCTGGTGCAGCGGCTGTTGGCCGACGGAGAAGCCGTGGTGCTGTTCACCGCCTTTGTGGCGGCGGCGGAGCTGCTGCAGGCCCAGTTGGGGGGTGCCCTGCTGACCGGTCGCCAGCCCGTGGCCGACCGTCAGCGGCTGGTGGATGGCTTTCAGCGTGGTGAGCAGCCGCTGTTGATCAGCACCTTCGGTACTGGCGGCCTCGGCTTCACCCTGCACCGGGCCCGCCACGTGGTGCTGCTGGAGCGCCCCTGGACCCCCGGTGACGCCGAGCAGGCTGAGGATCGCTGCCACCGCATCGGCATGGGCGGCATCCTCCACAGCCATTGGATGCAGCTGGGACTGGCGGATCAGTTGGTGGATGGGCTGATCGCCAGCAAGGCGGAGCGGATTGAGTTGCTGCTGCAGCGTCGCTCTACGGTTTTGGCGCGGCAGGCGTTACCGGCGATGGTGCGGCAGCTGCTGGCCGATTGGTGAGCCGCTCGCAGCTTCGCTGGCGCAGGCTGATCTCGTCGGCGAGAACGCGATCGGGCGGTGGACCCTGTTTGGGGTCGCTCCGATGGGCCTTCCGCTGCTGCTCCAGCAGCTCAGCGGCCTTGAAGCTGTCGCGGCAGGCGGCGGCGTTGTTGCCCGTCAGGCTGTAGAGGAGGGAGCGGTCGTTGCGGGGTTGCGGATCGTCAGGCAGCGCGGTCACCACGGCGTTGCAGCGCTGCAGGGCCGCATCGAGCTCATCGATCTGCACCTTGCGCAGACAATCTCCCGGGGCGGCGACCCGTTGGCCCGGTTCCGGCGGGGCGCTGACGCAGCCCCCCACCAACAGGGCCAGTCCCAGGGCGAGGGATCGCTTAATAGGCGTAGCGATCGCGCGGCCCGGCCGCTGCGGCCGGGTTGCTGGCGGATGTGCTGGCGGCGGTGCCACTGGAGGCCGTTGTGGTGCCCGTGCTGGAGCCCTCAGCAGCCTGTTTCTGACGATTGACCGTGTTGGTGTAGAGGTCACCGAGGTACTTGCCGCAGTCGGGGAAGCTGCCGGGGTTGTTCACCACGGCCTCCGTGATCATCACCGCCGCGTGCTCCGGGGAGGTTTTGAACAGTGAGGCGCTCTGGCGTTTGATCAGGGCGTAGGCCGCGGTCCAGCTCACGTCGTGGCTGTTGCCGGAGCTGCGCATGGTGCAGTACACGCGGGCCCCCTTGGCGCCGGGGGAGCTGAGGTCGACCCCTTGGGCCGCCGCGGGATTGACGGACCACCCGGCCCACCCCAACAGGGCCAGAGCCAGCAGGCGGACTGGTTGGAGACGGGCCATCGGATCAGGGTGAAGCGTGGCGCCCAAGGTAACGAGGGTGGACGCAGTCATCCAGGGGGTATTGCAGGACCCACCAGCAGGCGCACCGTGATCGGCAGCACCAGCAACACGGTGATCAGGCGCACCGCATGCAGGGCGGCCACCGAAGCCCCCACGCCGAATTCGGCCCCCACCAGGCTCATGCCGCTGATGCCTCCGGGGGCGGCCCCCAGCAGGGCCACCAGGGGGTCCATGCCCAGCAGCCGGCTGCACAGCAGCCCCACCAGCAGGCCGGCGGCGATCAGGGTGAGGGTGATCAACAGCGCCGGTTTCCACAGCTGGCGGAGTTCGGTGAGGGCCGCGCTGGTGAGGCTGGTGCCGATCACGGTGCCGATGCCGATTTCCAGGGCCGTGCGGGTGCCCAGCGGCCATTGGGCCAGGTCCAGCCGGCCGCTCAGGCTCACCAGCCCCGCCCCCAGCAGCGCTCCGGCCAGGGGTGCCGCGGGGATGCCCGTGCGCAGGGCCAGCAGGCCACCCCCCAGGCCGGCCAGCAAATAGGCCAGCAGGTGCAGGGGGGCGCTCATGGCGATGGCCTCGATCACCGCCGAAGTCTGCTGGCTGGTGATGGATTTCTGTGGTGTCATCGGGGGCAGTTGACCCAGTCCCCATGTCCGGCGAATCGGTGTCCTTCCGGATCACCCGCACCACGGAGGATTTGGCCCAGACCGTGGCCGCCCTGTCGCAACGGCTGCTGAAGCTGGAGCAGCGCCTCGGCGCCATGCAACTGCAGGTGGATCAGCTGGGCGGCCAGCCCGAGGCGGACCCCGATGATCTGCGGCGCCTCGACCAGGTGTCGGCGCTGCTGGCCGATTGCCGCAGCCTGCTGGAGCAACCGATGGAGGGCAGCGAGACGCCGTCGGCGGCTGAACCCCTGTGGCGGGATGACCACACGGAGGATGATCTGGCCGCGTGATGCCTTGCCAGCGGTGACACAATGGGAAGAAAGCGAACCATGGCCTTCCCCACCAGCCATCGCCCCGCTGCCACACCGGCTTGCCAGACCGCAGGCCCCGGATCATTCCCGAACCGCGCCTACGCCGAGGGTGGTCACCAGCTCGAGAAGCTGGAATTCGCCCTGGCCGTAGCCATCACCCGGGGTGATGCCCAACGCATCGATCAACTCCGCGCCCAGATCGCTGAACTGGGTGGAAACCGCGAAGAGCCCGGCACCTGAGCAGCCTCTGTGCTGATTCGATGATGGCTGGTGTCACCTCCAGCCATCATCGGCAGTGCGGGGTACGATCGATCCACGCTCTGAATCCGGCATGCAAGCGACTCGCCAGGCGCCCGCACCAGCGGCCCGTCGCGACGAACTGCTGAAAGAAGCTGCCGGTTATGAAGCCGTTGCGGAAGCTGCTGCTGCGGCAGGCGAGTTGGATGTGGCTGGGCGCGCCATTCTTCAGGCGTTGGATTGTGAGCGCCGCGCCGGAAGTGTGGGACCTCAGGTGTTGCAACTGATCAAACCTCGGGCTTGATTAGTTAGTTTTTGTTTGATGACTTGCAAGCGGGTGACCGGGCTCG
Organism: Cyanobium sp.; assembly: GCA_014191535.1. Taxonomy (GTDB): domain Bacteria; phylum Cyanobacteriota; class Cyanobacteriia; order PCC-6307; family Cyanobiaceae; genus Vulcanococcus. The sequence goes on from BJHC01000007.1 coordinate 9,827, forward strand.
AACCGGCGACGTTCAGCTTGGGAAGCTGACATTCTACCACTGAATTACACCCGCAAAATGCAAGGAACTACATCAGCAGTTCCTTGCTGCACTGCAGATTAGCGGGCGAGGGCGGCGGCGCAGGCGGCGACCCCGGCTCCCGGGGTGCCCTTGTGCAGGCCGAGCTCCTGCAGGGTGGCCTCGATGGCGGCCACGGCCGTGAGCACATCGCGATCGCAGACGAAGCCCAGGTGGCCGATGCGGAACACGTGCCCCTTGAGGTGGTCCTGACCGCCCGCCAGCAGGATGTCGAACCGCTCTTTCACGGTCTTGCGCAGGCTCTCGGCGTCGATTCCCTGCGGTGCCACGGCGGTGATCGCCGGGCTGCCGTGCCCTGCAGCGGCGTAGAGGGGTAGGCCGATGGCATGCATCCCGGCTTGGGCGGCGGCCCGGTGACGGGCGTGGCGGGCAAAGATCGCCTCCAGGCCCTCCGCCTGCATCATCTCCAGGGCCGCCTGCAGGGCGAAGTACAGGTTGATCGCGGGGGTGAAGGGGTTGCTGTCCGCATGGGCCGATTTGCGGTACTTGCCGAGATCCAGATAGAACTTCGGCAGGTCGGAGCGCTCATAGGCGGCCCAGGCCCGCTCACTCACGGCCACGAAGGCGAGGCCCGGCGGCATCATGTAGCCCTTCTGGGAGCCGGAGCCGATCACGTCGATGCCCCAGGCATCCATCGGCACGCTGCAGGCCCCCAGGCTGGTGACGCAGTCGGCGATGGTGAGGGCCGTGCCGTGGGCCTTCACATGGCGGGCGATGCTTTCCAGGTCGTTGATCACCCCGGTGGAGGTCTCCGAGTGGGTGAGGATCACGGCCTTGATGGCCTTGGCGCTGTCGGCCTCCAGGGCGGCGCGGAAGGCTTCCGGATCCAGGGGTTGGCCCCACTCGGCCTTGATCACCTGCACGTCCAGGCCATAGGCCTTGGCCACCTTCACCCAGCGCTCACCGAATTTGCCGTTGTCCCCGCAGAGCACCTTGTCGCCGCGGCTCAGCACGTTGATGATGCCGGCCTCCATGGCGGCGGTGCCGCTGCCGGTGATCACCAGCACGTCGTTCTTGGTCTGATGCAGCCACTGCAGTTGCTCGGTGGTGCGGCGCACGATCTTTTGGAAGTCGGCGCTGCGGTGCCCGATCGGGTGCCGGGCCATGGCCTGCAGGACGGTTTCCGGCACCGGGGTCGGGCCCGGAATCATCAGAGTGAGTTTGTCCTGCATGGAAGAGGCTGGTGGTGCGCTGTGGGGCCGGTGGGCGGCCAATCCACCACCTTAAAAAATGACCTTCATCCAGGCCGCCGTTGATGGCTGAACCGGGCTTCACCCTGCCGGTGTGGCTGACGGCGGCGGCCGTCGCGGCCCTGGGCCCCCTGCTCGATCAGCCGTTTGAGCCGCGCCCCTTGCTGCAGCTGCGGCCCGACGACCCCTCGGCCTCTCCGGTGCCCGTGCCGGTGGAGGCCGCCGCTCGGCTCGCTGGGGATCGAGCCCTGGGGATGGCCCGCTGTGAGCCCGGCGACGGCTTGGATCTCACCCGCGGCTTGCCCGTGTGGGTGGAGGCCCGTTGGGCTGCGCCCATGCCAGGGGCCGCTTGGCTGCAGCTGGAGCCGGGTGAGGGGGTGGGCGTCAGCGCGGAGACCGGCGCCGCCTGCCTTTCCGCCTATGCCCGGCAGCTGCTGGAGTGCAACCTGCGGCCGCGGGTGCCGGAAGGGCGCACCCTGGTGTTGCGCATCACCCTGCCGGGGGGGCGAGGGCTGGCCCAACGCACCAGCAATGCCGCCTTCGGCGTGGTGGACGGCCTGGCCCTGATCGGCACCCAGGCGGAGGTGCAACGCAGCGCCGATCCCGATCAGTTGGCCCGGGCCCTCGAGCAGCTGCGCCACCGGGCCCAGGATCCCGCCTGCGGCGGGGATCTGGTGTTGGTGATCGGGGAGAACGGCCTGGAGTTGGCCCCCCGGATGGGGCTGCCGCCGGCGCTGCTGCTCAAGGCCGGGAACTGGATCGGCCCGCTGCTGGTGGCGGCGGCGGAGCAGGGGCTGCGGCGCCTGCTGCTGTTCGGCTACCAGGGCAAGTTGATCAAGCTGGCGGGGGGCATCTTCCACACCCACCACCATCTGGCGGATGGCCGCCTGGAGGTGCTCACCTGCCAGGGGGCCCTGCAGGGGTTGCCGCTGGAGCAACTGCAGGGGCTGGCCACGGCCGCGAGTGTGGAGGAGGCCCTGCAGCGCTTGGCGGCCTGGGATGCCGATGCGGCCGGGGCCCTGCGCCACCGGGTGGCCGCCGCGGTGGAGCAGCGCAGCCGCGCCTATCTGGCCCGCCATGGTCAGCACGATCTGCAGGTGGGGGCGGTGCTGTTTGACCGCAGCCGTCAGATCTGCGCCATGGGTCCGGAGGGGCAATCCTTGCTGCAGCGCCTCCAGGACCGAGATCTAGGGTGAACCCACTGCCCGGGCCGCACGTGAGTACCCCTGCCATTGGAGAAACCAATCGCCACCCGGCGATCGTGATTCTTGATTTCGGCTCGCAATATTCCGAGCTGATCGCCCGGCGGGTGCGGGAAACGGAGGTGTACTCGTTGGTGATGGCCTGCAGCACCTCGGCGGAGGAACTCAAGGCCATCAACCCCAAGGGGATCATCCTCAGCGGCGGCCCCAGTTCGGTGTATGCCGAGCACGCCCCCCTGTGTGATCCCGAGCTCTGGAACCTGGGGATCCCGGTGCTGGGGGTTTGTTATGGCATGCAGCTGATGGTGCAGCAGCTGGGGGGATCGGTGGTGGCCGCCGGCCGCGCCGAGTACGGCAAGGCTCCGCTGTACGTGGATGACCCCACCGATCTGCTCACCAACGTCGACGAAGGCTCGACGATGTGGATGAGCCACGGCGACTCCGTGGAGCGGTTGCCCAGTGGCTTCGTGCGCCTGGCCCACACCGACAACACGCCGGAGGCCGCGGTGGCGGACCACAGCCGCCGGCTCTATGGCGTGCAGTTCCACCCGGAGGTGGTGCATTCGGTGTGCGGCATGGCTCTGCTGCGCAACTTCGTGTACCACATCTGTGGTTGCCTGCCCGATTGGACCACCGCCGCCTTCATCGATGAGGCGGTGGCGGATGTGCGCCGGCAGGTGGGCGACAAGCGTGTGCTGCTGGCCCTCTCCGGCGGTGTCGACTCCTCCACCCTCGCCTTTCTGCTGCACAAGGCGATCGGGGATCAGCTCACCTGCATGTTCATCGACCAGGGGTTCATGCGCAAAGGCGAGCCGGAATTCCTGATGGACTTCTTTGATCGCAAGTTCCACATCCGGGTGGAGTACATCAATGCCCGGGAACGCTTCATCAACAAGCTGGCGGGGATCACCGACCCCGAAGAGAAGCGCAAGCTGATTGGTACCGAGTTCATCCGGGTGTTCGAGGAGGAGAGCAAACGGCTCGGCCCCTTCGATTACCTCGCCCAGGGCACCCTCTATCCCGATGTGATCGAGAGCGCCGGCACCAACGTCGACCCCAAGACCGGCGAACGGGTGGCGGTGAAGATCAAGAGCCACCACAACGTGGGCGGCCTGCCCAAGGACCTGCAGTTCAAGCTGGTGGAGCCGCTGCGCAAATTGTTCAAGGACGAGGTGCGCAAGGTGGGCCGCACCCTGGGGCTGCCGGAGGAGATCGTGGGGCGCCATCCGTTCCCCGGCCCTGGTCTGGCGATCCGGATCCTTGGCGACGTGAGCGACGAGAAGCTCGACATCCTGCGGGATGCCGATCTGATCGTGCGCGAGGAGATCAAGGAGGCGGGTCTCTACAACGAGATCTGGCAGGCCTTTGCGGTGCTGCTGCCGGTGCGCAGCGTGGGGGTGATGGGCGACAAGCGCACCTATGCCTATCCGATCGTGCTGCGCTGTGTGTCCTCGGAGGACGGCATGACCGCCGACTGGTCGCGCCTGCCCTACGACCTGCTGGAGACGATCTCCAACCGCATCGTGAACGAGGTGAAGGGGGTGAACCGGGTGGTGCTGGACATCACCAGCAAGCCGCCGGGCACGATCGAGTGGGAATAGGGGCGGTTCGCCGCCCATGGCCGCGGCCGCAGGGCTCCGTTACCCTCGGGGCCCCGGCCCAGGAGCCTTGACCGCCGCCCCCCAGCAGGACCTCCAGCTGCAGCGCCGTCTCCAGCAGGACAGCATTCAGCTGGCCGGCAAGGTCGTTTATCTCAACCCGTTTCTGTACTGGCGTCGCTTCGATGCCAACACCGACCGCTGGCTGCGGGAACCGGGCCAGCTGCCGGAGGACCAGATCGTCACCAACCGGCTGCGGTTTTATCCCGAGCTCGATTGGGACCTGCTCAGCGATGAGGAGCGCACCGTCAAGGACGGTGCCGTGGAGATGTTCCTCAAGAGCCTGGAACTGATCAGCACCTTCAACCCAGACCTCACCCCGGGTCAGCTGCTGGAGGTGGAGCGCAAGATGGCCGTCACCAAAAAGCGGCCGTTCGAGCGCTGGGTGGGCAAGGCCCTGCGCCGCCGTCTGCAGCAGGCGGTGAACGAGCGCCGCCGCTTTGACCGCGAACGCCTGCTGCGCGACTGGGGTGAGTGGCTGCTGCTGCCCGTGACCCGTCAGGCCCTGTTGCCCCTCTCCGCCCTGTTGGTGCTGGCGGTGGGTGGCGGCTGGTGGTGGGGTTCCCAACAGTTCTGCCGGCAGCAGATCGTGCAACCCGGCATCGAGGCCCTGCGCTGAGCGCGCCAGACTGGTGGCCCTTCAGCCCGCCGGCTTGGCGTGATGCCCTCCCAACCCCTTGATTCCCTGCGGCTGGCTGTGATGCAGGAGTGGCTGCCCCTGGGGTTGGCGGTGGTGGACCGCGCCCGCCGCGGTGGGGTGAGCGCTGTGGTGGAGGGCTTCACCCAGGCGGAGGACCCCCTGGATCAACTGCGGCAGGAGGGGGAGCCGGTGGCGCGGCAGCTGCGTGACAACCTGGATCGCCTGCAGCCCGGCCTGGGCAATCCGGTGATGAAGGTGCAGGTGCGCGACCTGGAGCCCCTGGAGCAACCCGTGGCGGCCCCCCTCGCCGGCGAAGGGGATCTGCAGCTGGCCCTCGCCCGCATCGGCGAACGGCTGCAGCTGCTGGAGCAGCGGCTTGGGGCTGAGCCCTAAACCACCATGCTGACCGCCGGAGGCCACCGTCACAGCGGCATGCAGCAGCAGCCAGCGGTGCTGCTGACGCTGGTGGTGCTGTTCGCCTCCGCCATGGTGCTGCGCCTTGGCTGGCTGCAGTTGGTGCAGGGCCAGGAGAACCGAGCCCGCGCCGATGAGAACCGCATCCGCCTGGTGCCGCGCCATCCGATGCGGGGCCGGATTCTGGACCGCAACGGCCAGGTGCTGGTGTCCAGCCGCCTCACCTACAACCTCTACGTGCAGCCCCGCCAGGTGCCGGCTGATCAATGGCCCGCCCTGCGCGACCGCCTGGCCATGGTGATGGGCATGACCCCGGCGGAGCTGGATGAGCGGCGCCGCACCGGTTCCAATCAGGAGGGCTACCGGATCGAGCTGGCCTACAACCTCAAGCCCGAGCAGGTGCTGCGCTTCCGCGAACAGGCCGGCAACCTGCGCGGCGCGGAGGTGGATGTCGACTATCAGCGCGCCTACCCCTACGGCAGCCTTGGGGCCCACGTGCTCGGCTACATCAGCCCGATCACCGCTGAGGAATTCGACCACCTGGAGGCCAAGGGCTACCGCATGCAGGACCGCATCGGTCGCAGCGGCATCGAGAACGCTTTTGAGCGCCACCTGCGGGGCGAGTGGGGGGGCCAACAGCTGGAGGTGAATGCCGCCGGCCAGGTGCAGCGGGTGCTGGGCGACAAGCAGGCCAAGCCAGGCAAGGACC
>BJHC01000008.1 GCA_014191535.1 Cyanobium sp.
AACGCCGATGGCCCCGACCTGCGCAGCCGCGCCGCCAGCTGGGACCAGGCCCGCTGGGTGACGGCCCAACCGCGCCAACGGGCCCTGGAGGCGGGGATCGATCCGCACCTGTGGATCGAGGCGGACCAGGTGATGACTGCCGCCGGAACCGCCCCCCTGCTGGACGCGCGGGCCCTGGCCATGCCGGGGGACCACAACCGCCAGAACCTGCTGATGGCGGTGGCAGTGGGGCTGGAACTGGGCCTCGAGGGCGCCGTGATGGAGGCCGCCCTGCGCAGCTTCCCCGGTGTGCCCCATCGGCTGGAGCGGATCCGCCAGCTCGATGGCGTCACCTGGTTCAACGACAGCAAAGCCACCAACTACGACGCCGCCGAGGTGGCGTTGCGGGCTCTGCAGGGCCCCCTGGTGGTGCTGGCCGGCGGCGAATCCAAGCGGGGCGATGCCGAGGGCTGGCTGAGGGGCCTGCGGCGCGAAGCGGCGGCGGTGGTGCTGTTCGGTGCCGCCCGCACCGCCTTCAGCCAGTTGCTGGAACAGGGCCACTACGGGGGCGCCGTGCACCAGGTGGATGGTTTAAACGACGCCGTACCCCTGGCCCGGCAACTCGCCCAACAGCTGCAGTGCCGGGCGGTGCTGCTGTCACCGGCCTGCGCCAGTTTCGATCAATACCGCGATTTCGAAGCCCGCGGCGAGCACTTCCGTCAGCTGGTTCTGACGCTCAGCGCAACGGCTGAAGCCCAGCCCTGATGCAGCACCAGGTGGGGGCTAGCCTCGCCCCCATTGCCCGCAGCAGCGATGGCCTACTGGCTGATGAAGAGTGAGCCCGATGTCTACGGGATCGACCATCTTCAGCAGGACGGCACCACCCTCTGGGACGGGATTCGCAATTACCAAGCCCGCAACTTCATGCGGACCATGGCCATCGGCGATCGCGCCTTTTTTTATCACTCCAATGCCAAACCCCCGGGCATCGTGGGACTGATGGAGGTGGTGGAAACGGGCCTCACCGACCCCAGCCAGTTCGACCCGACCAACAAGTACTTCGATCCCCAATCCAAACCGGAAGCGCCCCGCTGGGATTGCGTGCGGCTGGGCTACGTGGGCACCTTCGCCACCATGTTGAGCCTGGATGCCCTACGCGAGCAGTTCAGCGTGGAGGAGCTGCCGGTGGTGCGCCAGGGCAACCGCCTGTCGATCCTGCCGGTGCCCGAAGCCAGCGCCGCACGGCTGCTGACCCTGCTGGGGCCATGCTGACGGCGCCCCTGCAACCCCTGCGGGCCCTGCGCAGCGCCTGGAGGGCGATGCGGGAGCAGCCGCTGCCGCTGCTGGGCTTCAGCGCCGCGGCCTGGGGCCTCCATGGCCTGGGGTGGGCCCTGGTGGCCGCGGGGGACTGGATCCCGAGTGCGGTGCTGGCTGCCCTGCTGCACGGGGTGGGCATCGGTCTCTACGCCGGCGGCCTGCTCTGGTTGGTGGAGGGGCTGAGCCGAGCCGGTTTGGCCCTGTCAGCGGGCCAGCAACCCGCCTGGCGCGAGCTCTACCGCTGGCATGGACGCAGCAGCCGCCATCTGGCCTGCGGCCTGTTGACCCTGCTGGCGGCCCTGGCCCTGACGGCCCTGGTGGGCTTTGTGGCCTGGTCGCTGGTGGTGTTTCTGCTGCCGGCCTTGAGCCCCGTACCGGCCCTGCTGGCCCTGCTGGCCTGCGCCGCCGTGGGGCTGAGCCAGGTGTTCAACGCCTGCCTGGTGCTGGAACGGCGGTTGAGCCCGTCGCAGGCCTTTCGCCGCGGCTTCGTGCTGCTCGAACACCACTGGGCTGGCCTGCTGCAGTTGGTGGCCCTGTTGGCGTTGATGACCAGCCTTCCGACCCTGCTGCTGGGACTGCTGGGGGAGGCCCTGGTGGCGGGCCTGGGGGTTCCGATCACGGTGCTGGCCGTGGTGGCGGCCTCCCCCCTGGTGGCGATCACCACCACCTCCGCTTACCGGCAACTCCTGCCCGAACTGGAGGGCCAGGCCCCTGACCAAGCGGAGCTCAACCGATCGGATCGCTGAAGCGCTTCTGCTGCGGGAACAGATTGGCCAGGTAGCAACGGGTGATCTCGCGGGTCTGCACGCCGTTCTGCACCAGAAAACCCGCCAGAGCGGCCTGAAACAGGCGGTACTGATCCCAGTTGGGATGCGCCTCGATAAAGCCCTGCATCGACTGCAGCAGGGGCTCAGGCACCTCCGCCTGCATGCTCACCGTGGCCGTCATCTCCATCCGGGTCTCCCGTTCGCCGAGCACCAGTTCTCCACAGCCCGGAGCTGCGGTCAACCAGGGCCCACACCAGCCGCTCGCAGCCTCTCTCATCGCGAGATTGACCGCTGCAACTGGAGTTCACAGGGGGGTGGCGTCGGTGGCTGCCGCTGGCTGCCGGGACCTGGCGCCCCTGTCAACGGCAAAGCACAGATGCCCTCGGTTCTCCCCAGGCTTCAGCGGGGAGCGGCCAGGGGGAGACGCAACCTGTGGAAAACCCGTGCAAAACCCTGGGGAGAGGGTTGAGGGTGTTGGGAGAACGGCGCTGATCAGCAGTGCTGATCAGCGCCACAATCTCGCCAGCAATCTCAGCGGCCACCCGATGCCCGTCGCCCCACCCGTCGCCCTGCTGGGCACTGGCCTGCTCGGCAGTGCCATCGCCACACGCCTGCTGCAGCAGGGGGAATCCCTGTGGGTGTGGAACCGCACGCCCGAACGCTGCACCCCCCTGCTGGAGCTGGGGGCGCACGGCGCTGGCGACCCTGCCGCCGCGGTGGCCTCGGCCCGGTGGGTGATCACCGTGCTCAGCGACGGCCCCACCACTCAGGCGCTGTTGGAGCAGCTCGGGCCAGCCCTGGCGGGCAAAACCGTGATTCAGGTGGGCACCATCGGCCCCGAACAAAGCCGAGGGCTGGCCTCAGCGGTGCAGGGGTGGGGCGGTGGCTACCTGGAGGCTCCGGTGCTGGGCAGCCGGCCGGAGGCCCTGGAGGGCCGGCTGCAATTGATGGCTGGCGGGCCGGCAGAGCTGGTGGAGGAGGCCATGCCGCTGCTGCGGCACCTGGCCCAGGACCCCCGCCATCTGGGGGAGGTGGGCTGCGCCATGGCCACCAAGCTGGCCCTCAATCAGTTGATCGCCAGCCTCACCCACGGCTTCAGCCTGTCGCTGCATCTGGTGCAGCGCAGTGGCGTGCCGGTGGAGGCCTTCATGGAGCTGCTGCGCAGCAGCGCGCTCTACGCCCCCACCTTCGACAAGAAGCTGGATCGGGAGCTGCGGCGTGACTACGGCGACCCCAACTTCCCCACCGCCCACCTGCGCAAGGACCTGGCCCTGTTCCAGGGGGCGGCGGTGCAGGCGGGTCTCAACGCCAGCGGCCTGGAGAGCCTGCTGACGCTGCTGGAGGGAGCCACGGCCGCGGGCCTCGATCCCCTCGATTACTGCGCCCTGCACGAGCTCACGGCTGGCCGTGCAGCTGCTGCAACGCCTGACTAAAAACAGGGGCCGCCTCAGGGCCCCAATAACCCTCCAGGGAGCGCTGATCAGCCCCGGGCGTGTAGAGCATCCGCAGCGACCACCGGCTGCGATCACCCTCCAGGGCCAGCCACCAGGCCCCCCGCTCCAGCTCCAGCGCGATCGCCTCCTCCGCCATCAGCTGGTCCACCAGCGCCCCGTGCTGAGCCACCAGATCGGCCACCGCCTGGCGCAGGGCCTCCGCTTCGGCGGCCGTGAGCTCCACGGCCCACCCCGCACCACCCACCAACACAGAAAAGGGCTGACGGTGGCCATCCCAGGCCAACCGCCAACCCTCACCTTCTCTCTGGATCACAACGGGAGCTCGATCACAACGCAGGCTCGCTGGATCAGGCTTCGGCCGCAGCCGGCTCAGCCGGGCAGCAGATCAGGCTGGTCCTGCTCATCGCTGAGCTCGATGATCGCCCGCTGCACGGGTTTCACCATCGAATCCTCGAGCAGGCCATCAAAATCATCGAAACGGCGCTGCTTGGCCCGGAAGGCGATGCGCACCGTGGTCAGGTAGCGGTTGCTGGAGTGGCGCACCAGGCTCTCGGCGCGCTGGGCGAGCTCCTTGGGGCTGACGTTGACGCCGAGATACATGCACTACTCACCAATCGACCCATCGTAGGTCAGCAGGCTGCCGGACAACGGCACACTCACTGGGAACACCAGGGGCTCCGATCCCGGAGCCAGCACGCGGATCTCCCGCACCAGGCCCAGGGCCGCCAAGGGCGGCCGCAGCAAGCCCACCACGGCACTGATCAGCTCCCGGTGGGCGCGGTCCCGGCACTCAATGCGCAGGCTGCCCCAGCCGCGGCTGATGCGGCAGGCCAGCAGGGGATCCAGCTGGCGCGCCAGATCCGGGTCCTCCCGGTAGAAGGAGAACACCGCCAGGGACAGCCGATCCATCGCAGCTCCAGACCCGCTGGACTCACCATGGAGCTCCGGGGTGCGCCACGCTCAGAGGCGGCCGTTTCCCTTCAGCTTTGCGCCCATGGCCGGCACCCTCGCCATCGACCTGGGCAGCACCACCACCGTGGTGGCCTACCAGGGAGCTGCAGAGGAGAGCCCACAGCTGTTGGCGCTCCCACCGATCAGCACCCCTGAGCCGGCGGTGATCCCAAGCCTGATCTGGCTGGCGAACGGCGACTCCGCGGCGCCCCTGATCGGGCGCCAGGTGATCGAGGCAGGCCTGTTGGAGCGCAGCGATGCCGGCCTACATCGGGATTTCAAGCGCTGGATCGGCGCTGACACAACGGTGGCCAGCGGCGGGCTCCTCAGCCCCGAGCAGTGCGGGCAGCTGTTGCTGGAGCAGATCTGGCAGCGGCTGCCGGCGCAGCTGCAGCCCGAGCGCCTGGTGCTCACCGCCCCGATCGACAGCTACCGCGGCTACCGCCAGTGGCTGCTGGAGGCCAGCGCCAGCCTGGCGGTGCCGGAGGTGGCCCTGGTGGACGAACCCACCGCCGCCGCCATCGGCGCCGGACTCCCCCCCGGCAGCCGCGTGCTGGTTCTGGATCTGGGGGGCGGCACCACCGACCTGTCGCTGGTGGCCCTGCAGGGGGGAGAAGGCCGGGCCGCCGTGATGGCCCAACTGCTGCGCTTCGGCGGCCGCGACCTCCAGGACAGCCGCCAGGCCCTGCGCACCGCCACCGTGCTGGGCAAGGCGGGGCTGGCGGTGGGGGGCCGTGACATCGACCGCTGGATCGCCGAAGCCCTACAACCCCAAGCACCCCTGACCACCGACCTGCTGAGTGCCTGCGAGCGCCTCAAGTGCGCGTTGAGCAGCGACACATCAGCCCTGGCCCTGTGGAGCAGCCCCAGCCGCCCGCACCCGGTGGAACTGCGGCTGGAGCGCCACCAGCTGGAGGAGCTGCTGGAGCGCCGCGGCCTGCTGCCCCTGCTCGATGAGCTGCTGGAGCAGGTGCTGGCCTCGGCCCGGGGGGCGGGGGTGGAGGTCCGGGACATCGACGCGGTGCTGCCCGTGGGCGGCAGCAGCCGCCTACCGCTGCTGCGGCGCTGGCTGCAGGAGCGCCTACCGGGGGTGCCGTTGCGGGGGGAACGGCCCGTGGAGGCGGTGGCCCTCGGAGCCCTGCGGCTCACCCCCGGGGTGGCGGTGAAGGACGTGCTGCATCGAGGCGTGTCGCTGCGCTGCTGGGACCAGCGCAGCGGCGAACACCGCTGGCATCCGCTGTTCGTACCCGGCCAGACCTGGCCCAGCGATCAACCGCTCACCCTGCGGTTGGCCTGCAGCCGATCCGAGCAGACGGAACTGGAGCTGGTGCTGGGGGAGCCGAGCCAGGAGCAGCGCAGCGAGGTGGTGTACGTGGAGGGGCTGCCGGTGCTGCGGCGCCGGCCCGCCGGCAGCGGCCGCGTCGATCCCTGGCCGGACCCACCGGCCGCCCTGCCCCTGCAGCCCCCGGGCGACCCCGGCCAGGACCGCCTGGAGCTGCGCTTCTCCATTGATCAGGACGGCACCCTGCAGCTGCAGGCCACCGACCTGCTGGCCCAGCGACCGCTGCAGCCCCTGGCCCTCGGGCGTGTGCGTTGAGGTGCCGGCTGGCGCTCTGCCCCCGCCACCGTGATGGCGGGCCCACGCATCCATAGAACTGTGGTGCGAGCCGCCCCATCCCCTTGGCCATCCGCCGGCACCGGCTTCCACGCTTCTGGCTGGTGCTCACGCTGGGACTGGTAACCGCCGGGGTGGGGGGTGCCTACTGGTGGGAGAAACAACTGCCTGAGCGCTTGGCCCAGGCGGCCGCCCAGGGGCGCCTGGACGACTGCCTGCTCTACGGCGAACAGCTCGCCGCCCTGCGTTGGCTGGGGGGCAAAGCCCCCCAGGAGCAGGGGCAATGCCGGCGACGGAAGGCGGAGGAGCTGTGGCAGCAGCAGCGCTGGGGTGAGGCCCTGCGGCTTCAGCAACAACTGGTGAATTCCGGCACCAGCACCGCCGCCGACCAACAACGCCTGCTCAGCTGGCAGCGCCAACTGGAGATCCGGGCCCTGCAGCGCTACCGCGATGGCGACCTGCAGGGGGCCCTGGCCCTGCTCACCAACCTGAACGTCGCCCAGAACGCCGATGGCACCAGCCTGGGGGACAGCCTGCGGGAGGACTGGAACCGCAACCGCTACCAACAGCAGCGGGCCGCGCAACTCATCCCCCAACGGCGCTGGTGGGAGGCCCTCGACGCCCTCAACCGCATCGACCACCCCTGGTGGAAACAACGCACCCTGGGGCTGCGCCGCCAGGTGGAACAGGGGATCGCCAGCCTCAAGGACAGCGCGGAGCGGGAACACGACTCCCACGGCGGCAGCATCCAATCGAATGTGCCGCCGGAGCGGCTCAACCAACTGATCACCGAAAAGATGGCCCGCGGCCTCGACGACTGGCAGGCCTTCAGCGCCGCCTGCCGGGAGCTGGGGGGGAAGGTGGTGGAAGCCGGCCCGGAAACCAGCTGTCGGCGCTGAAGGCCCGTGACAAGATGGGCGCCTTCGCACGCAGCGCCCTCCATGCAACCCGGTGATCAGGTCACGGTGAGCCAGAGCGTTGTGGTGTACCACCACCCCGAACACCGGGGCCAGGCCTTCGATCTCAAGGGCCAACAGGGCGAGGTGTTCCAGGTGCTGAACGACTACAAGGGCCGCACCATCAGCCCCACCCTGCCCGTGATCGTGGCCTTCGGCCGCTTCCGGGCCCACTTCCGCAGTGATGAGCTGGAGCCGGCCAGCTAGCCGGGTTCCTTGAGCAGGAACACCCCCTCCTCCCCATCGATCTGCTGCAGACAGAGGGCGATCAGTTCCTGACGGCTGGTGGGAACCACCCGTCCACAGAAATCGGGCTGGATCGGCAGCTCCCGGTGACCCCGGTCCACCATGGCCAGCAGGGCGACACGGCGGGGCCGGCCCCAGGGCTGGAGCGCCTCCAATGCGGCACGCACGGTGCGGCCCGTGAAGATCACGTCGTCCACCAGCAGCACCTCGCGGCCATCGAGGCTGGCGGGCAGCTGGGTGGGTGGAGCCAGGCGCGTTCCCACCCGATCGAGATCATCCCGGTGAAAGGTGGGATCGAGGCTGCCGCAATCCACCGGGTGGCCGCACAAGCTCTCCAGCCGCTGGGCCAGCACCTCCGCCAGGGCAACCCCACGGGTGGGGATCCCCAGCAACAGCAGCTGACGGCTGTCCACCACGCTCTCGAGCACCTGGGACGCCAGGCGATGCAAGGTGCGGTCCAACTCCGCGGCGGACAGGATCTCAAGGCGATCGGCGGCCATGGCGGAAGGGGTTTGGGCGGCTGTAGCCAAAAGCTGACGCAACCGGGATCACGGCGGGATCACGGATGGGTGCAGGGTAGGTTGGGTTGAGAAGGCGTCGCGGAAGCAGGCAGGATTCACCGGGTGACCGCTGTACCGTCCACCGACCAGGAATCCCCCCTCACCGATCGCGCCCATCCGGGCCATGTGGCTCCGGTGGTGCTCTGCATCCTCGACGGCTGGGGTTACCGCCACGACGACGCCCATAACGCCATCCGGGCGGCGGAAACGCCGGTGATGGATGCCCTCTGGCACGCCTATCCCCACACCCTGATCGAGGCCAGCGGGGCCGATGTGGGCCTGCCGGATGATCAGATGGGCAACTCCGAGGTGGGGCACCTCACCATCGGCGCCGGCCGCATCATTCGCCAGGAACTGGTGCGTATCACCCAGGCGGTGCGCGACGGCAGCCTCAACGACAACCCCGAACTCAACGCCCTGGCCGATCGGCTGCTGGCCAGCGGCAAGACCCTGCACCTGATCGGCCTCTGCTCCGACGGTGGTGTCCACAGCCACATCGACCACCTGGGGGGCCTGCTGCGCTGGGCCCAGGCCCGCGGGCTCAAGGATGTCTGCGTGCACGTGATCACCGACGGCCGCGACACCCCCACCCAAAGTGCGCCGGGCTTCCTGGCCACCGTGCAGCAACAGATCGCCGCAGCCGGCGTGGGACGCATCAGCACCCTCTGTGGCCGCTACTGGGCCATGGACCGCGACAACCGCTGGGACCGCACCGAAAAGGCCTATCGCCTGTTCACCGAGGAGGGCGAGGTGAGCCCCCTCAGCCCGCAGCAGGTGCTGGAGGAGGCCTACGCCGGCGGCGTCACCGACGAATTCATCGAGCCCACCCGACTGGGCCCCGGGGCCATCGGCGCCGGCGATGGCCTGGTGTGCTTCAACTTCCGCCCCGACCGCGTGCGCCAGCTGGTGCGTGCCCTGGTGGTGCCTGAGTTCAACACCTTTGAACGGGAGGCCATCCCTGACCTGCAGATGGTCACCTTCACCCAATACGAAGCGGGGCTGCCGGTGGCGGTGGCCTTCCCGCCCGAATCCCTGGATGGCCTGTTGGGCCAGGTGGTGTCGGAGTCGGGCCTGCGCCAGTTCCGCACCGCGGAAACCGAGAAATACCCCCACGTCACCTACTTCATGAACGGGGGCATCGAGCAGCCCTACCCCGGTGAAGACCGGCACCTGGTGCCCTCCCCGCGGGTGGCCACCTACGACCAGGCCCCGGCCATGTCGGCCGAGCAGCTCACCGACAGCTGCATCGCCGCCATCAACAAGGGCACCTATGCGCTGGTGGTGATCAATTACGCCAACCCCGACATGGTGGGGCACACCGGCGAAATGGGGGCCACCGTGGAGGCCATCGGTGCCGTGGACCGCAGCGTCGGCCGCCTGCTGGAAGCCACCAACCGCATGGGGGGCACCCTGCTGGTGACCGCCGACCACGGCAACGCCGAGCTGATGGAAGGGCCGGATGGGCGCCCCTGGACGGCCCACACCACCAACCCCGTTCCCGTGATCCTGGTGGAGGGCGAGAAGCGCAAGCTGCCGGGCCATGGCAACGCGGTGGAACTGCGCAGCGGCGGCGGCCTGGCCGACATCGCCCCCACCCTGCTGGAGATCCTGGGGCTGCCGCAACCGGCCCGCATGACCGGCCATTCCCTGATCGTGCCCCTGGGCAGCCCGGCGGTGCCCAACCGCATTCCCCAGACCTTGGGGGTCTGAGCACCCGAGGGTCACACCGACGTGACACCTGCGCGACACCTAGGCTCCAGCGATGCTCCAAACCACCTTCACCTGGATCTGGCTCAGCAGCGGCGTTCTGCTGGTGATCAGCGTGCTGCTGCACAGCCCCAAGGGCGACGGCATGGGCGGCCTGGCCTCCAGCGGCAGCTCCATGTTCAGCAGCGCCCGCAGCGCCGAAGCCACCCTCAACCGCATCAGCTGGACCCTGCTGGCGATCTTCCTGGGCCTGGCCGTCGCCCTGAGCGCCGGCTGGCTCCGGGGAGCCTGATCCGGGAGCCCCAACCATGACCCGACGCGGCCTCTTGGCCAGCCTGCTCAGCCTGGGCAGCCCCCTGCTCGGGGCCCGGCCCGCCGCAGCGGCCAGCAAGGCCGCTGATCCCCGCTGGCAACTCAGCGACGCGGCCTGGAAGGCACGCTTGAGTCCGGCCGCCTACGCCGTGCTGCGCCAGGAGGGCACCGAACGGCCCTTCAGCAGCCCGCTCAACGGCGAAAAACGCGCCGGCACCTTCCATTGCGCCGGCTGCGATCTGCCCCTGTTCAGCTCCAAGGCCAAATACGACAGCGGCACCGGCTGGCCCAGCTTCTGGGAGCCCCTGGCCGGCGCCCTGGGCACCACGCTCGATTTCAAGTTGATCGTGCCCCGCACCGAGTACCACTGCAAACGCTGCGGCGGCCACCAGGGGCACGTGTTCAACGACGGCCCCCGCCCCACCGGCAAGCGCTACTGCAACAACGGTGTGGCCCTCAGCTTCAAGCCCTCCTAGGGCCAGGCCCGGGCCCTGAGGCGCCCATGAAAAAGCGCCCCGCTGGGGGGCGCTGGCTCCAGTGCAGGATCCGGGGAGGGGGCCGAAGCCCCCTGCGGGATCGCTGGGTGGATCAGTAGTCGAAGTCGCCGCCGCCCATGCCGCCACCGGCGGGAGCAGCTTCCTTCTTCTCGGGCAGATCAGCCACGATGCACTCGGTGGTCAGCACCATGCCGGCGATGGAGGCGGCATTCTGCAGACCGGAGCGGGTCACCTTGGCGGGGTCCACGATGCCGGCAGCCAGCATGTCGACGTACTCACCGGTGGCGGCGTTGTAGCCCTCGTTGAAGGGCTTGTTCTTCACGTGCTCGGCCACGACGGCGCCGTTGGCACCGGCGTTCTCAGCGATGCGCTTGAGGGGCGCGGTGAGGGCGGAGGCCACGATGGTGGCGCCGATCAGCTCCTCGCCGGAGAGGTTGGAGGCCGCCCACTGCTCCAGGGCCGGGGCCAGGTGAGCCAGGGTGGTGCCACCGCCGGGAACGATGCCCTCTTCAACGGCCGCCTTGGTGGCGTTGATGGCGTCTTCCAGGCGCAGCTTCTTGTCCTTCATCTCGGTCTCGGTGGCGGCACCCACCTTGACCACGGCCACACCGCCGCTCAGCTTGGCCAGACGCTCCTGCAGCTTCTCCTTGTCATAGGAGGAGTCGGTTTCGTCCATCTGCTTGCGGATCTGCTCGCAGCGGGCCTTCACGGCCACCTCGTTGCCTTCGGCCACGATGGTGGTGGTGTCCTTGTTGATGGTGATGCGGCGGGCGGTGCCCAGCATCTCCAGCTTGGCGTTCTCCAGCTTGAGGCCGGCGTCCTCGGTGATCAGCTGACCGTTGGTCAGCACGGCGATGTCCTCGAGCATGGCCTTGCGGCGATCGCCGAAGCCAGGGGCCTTCACGGCGGCCACGTTGAGCACGCCCCGCAGGCGGTTGACCACCAGGGTGGCCAGGGCTTCCTTCTCGATGTCCTCGGCGATGATCAGCAGAGGCTTGCCGGTGCGGGCGATCTGCTCGAGAACGGGCACCAGGTCTTGCACCAGGCCGATCTTCTTGTCGGTGAGCAGGATGTAGGGATCATCCAGCACCGCTTCCATGCGCTCGGTGTCGGTGGCGAAGTAGGGCGAGATGTAGCCCTTGTCGAAGCGCATGCCCTCGGTGACCTCCAGCTCGGTGGTCATCGACTTGCCCTCCTCGAGGGAGATCACGCCCTCCTTGCCGACCTTGTCCATGGCGTCGGCGATCATGCGGCCCACCTCTTCGTCGTTGCCGGCGGAGATGGTGCCCACCTGGGCGATGGCGTTGGAATCGCTGATCGGCTTGGCCTGCTCCTCGATCTTCTTGACCAGGAACTCGGTGGCCTTGTCGATGCCCTTCTTCAGGGTGATGGCGTTGGCGCCAGCGGCCACGTTGCGCAGGCCGGCCTTGACCATGGCGTGGGCCAGGACGGTGGCGGTGGTGGTGCCATCACCGGCGGCGTCGTTGGTCTTGGAGGCGGCCTGACGGATCAGGGCCACACCGGTGTTCTCGATGTGATCCTCGAGCTCGATCTCCTTGGCGATGGTGACGCCGTCGTTGATGATCTGGGGGGCACCGAACTTCTTCTCCAGCACCACGTTGCGGCCCTTGGGACCCAGGGTCACCGCAACGGCTTCGGCCAGGATGTCGATGCCTTTCTCGAGGGCGCGGCGAGCTTGCTCGTTGTAGATGATGCGCTTAGCCATGGAAGGCGGTTCTCGCGAAGTGAACGGTTGAAAGGGAGGTCTGAATGGCCTGTCGGCTGGGGCGTGGGCCTGAACGAACGTTCAGACCGCAGCCGGCAGCGACTGGCAAAACTCAGTTGACGACAGCCAGGATGTCCTTCTCGGACAGCAGCACGTACTCGTCGCTGCCGAGCTTGATGTCGGTGCCCGCGTACTTGCTGTAGAGCACCTTGTCGCCCACGCTCACTTCAGGAGCTTGGCGGGTGCCGTCGTCGTTGCGCTTGCCGGGGCCCACCTGCACCACCTCGCCCACTTGGGGCTTTTCCTTGGCGGTGTCAGGCAGCAGGATGCCGCCGGCGGTTTTTTCCTCGGACTCGGAGACCTTGATAAAGATGCGGTCGCCGAGGGGCTTAACGGTGGAAACGCTGAGGGAAACAGCAGCCATGGATGGAATGCGATAGGGATTGCGAAACCATTGGCATGGCGCCAGAGACGCTGCCAGGTCGCGGCGTCGAAACGCCAAGGCGGATCGAGTTGGCACTCATCCGCTTCGAGTGCCAACGTATGAGCCCTGGCACCCCCGGTTCAAGGGCCGGTCGGGGCGGGTGACCGAACCGCCGGGTCGGCCCCACCGAACCTGCTCCTGGGGGCACCTCGCAGTGATAAGGTTGCGCCGCTTCAAGCGGGATTGGTCCCGCTGCGCGTCCCCCCGCGATTTCTCCCATAAATGGCTGCTGCTACTGCCACCGGCACCAAAGGCATTGTCCGGCAGGTGATCGGCCCGGTTCTCGACGTTGAATTCCCGGCCGGCAAGCTTCCGAAGATCTACAACGCTCTGCGGATTGAGGGCAAAAACTCGGCTGGCCAAACCGTTGCCCTGACTGCAGAAGTGCAGCAGCTGCTGGGCGACCACCGCGTGCGCGCCGTGGCCATGAGCACCACCGACGGCCTGGTGCGCGGCATGGAAGCCCTTGATACCGGTGCATCCATCTCCGTGCCCGTGGGTGAAGCCACCCTCGGCCGCATCTTCAACGTGCTCGGCGAGCCCGTCGACGAGAAGGGTCCCGTCAGCACCACCCTCTCCGCTCCGATCCACCGCGAGGCCCCCAAGCTCACCGAGCTCGAGACCAAGCCGAAGGTGTTCGAGACCGGCATCAAGGTGATCGACCTGCTGGCTCCCTACCGCCAGGGCGGCAAGGTGGGCCTGTTCGGCGGCGCCGGCGTGGGCAAAACCGTGCTCATCCAGGAGCTGATCAACAACATCGCCAAGGAGCACGGCGGTGTGTCCGTGTTCGCCGGCGTGGGTGAGCGCACCCGTGAAGGCAACGACCTCTACGAGGAATTCAAGGAATCGGGCGTGATCAACGCCGATGACCTCTCCAAGTCGAAGGTGGCCCTCTGCTACGGCCAGATGAACGAGCCCCCCGGCGCCCGCATGCGCGTGGGTCTGTCGGCTCTGACCATGGCCGAGCACTTCCGCGACGTGAACAAGCAGGACGTGCTGCTGTTCGTCGACAACATCTTCCGCTTCGTGCAGGCCGGCTCCGAAGTGTCCGCCCTGCTGGGCCGCATGCCGTCGGCCGTGGGCTACCAGCCCACCCTCGGTACCGACGTGGGTGCCCTGCAGGAGCGCATCACCTCCACCCTCGAGGGTTCGATCACCTCGATCCAGGCGGTGTACGTGCCGGCGGACGACCTCACGGACCCCGCCCCCGCCACCACCTTCGCCCACCTGGACGCCACCACCGTGCTCAGCCGCGGCCTGGCCTCCAAGGGCATCTACCCCGCTGTGGATCCCCTGGACTCCACCAGCACCATGCTCCAGCCCGCCGTGGTGGGCGATGAGCACTACCGCACGGCCCGTGCCGTGCAGTCCACCCTGCAGCGCTACAAGGAGCTGCAGGACATCATCGCGATCCTGGGTCTGGACGAACTCTCCGAGGACGACCGCCGCACCGTGGATCGCGCCCGCAAGATCGAGAAGTTCCTCTCCCAGCCCTTCTTCGTGGCTGAGATCTTCACCGGCATGCCCGGCAAGTACGTGAAGCTGGCCGACACCATCGCCGGCTTCAACATGATCCTGGCCGGCGAACTGGATCACCTCCCCGAGGCTGCCTTCTACCTGGTGGGCAACATCGACGAGGTGAAGGCCAAGGCCGCCAAGATCCAGGCTGAAGCCAAGGGCTGATCGGAAGGTTTCCCACCATGTCACTCACCCTTCGCGTTCTGGCACCTGATCAGAGCGTCTTCGACGGCAGCGCCGACGAAGTCATCCTCCCCAGCACCACCGGCCAGCTGGGCATCCTTCCCGGCCACGTCTCGCTGCTCACTGCCCTCGATTTCGGGGTGCTGCGGGTGCGTGAAGGCAACGCCTGGAAGGCCATCGCTCTCCAAGGCGGCTTCTGCGAAGTGGACTCCGACGAAGTCACCGTGTTGGTGAACGCCGCCGAACTGGGCAGCACCATCAACGCCGATGCGGCCAACCGCGACCTGGAGGCCGCCACCACAGCCGCCTCCCAGTTCGAAGGTCAGCCCCCGAGCACCGAAAAGCTCAAGGCCCAACAGGAGCTGGCCCGCGCCCGCGCCCGCGTGCAGGCCACCAAGGTCTGAAGCCAAGACCCATCGGCTGACGCCGACCCCCCAGCGCCCCCAACCGGGGCGCTTTTTTATGCTCGGCCCACGGAACCACAGGCATGGGCGTCGGCAGGGATCTGGGCCAACAGCTACGCCGCTGGCTGGAGCAGGATCCGGCCGCCCTGCGCCAGAGCCGTGCCCTCAGCAATCGGTTGATGGATGGGCTGGGGGCGGAGGAATCGCTGCGGGCCCCCGTGCGCGAACTGGCCAGCCAGCCGCTCCTGCTCACGGTGCTGCACAGCCAGGGGGTACAGCAGCAGACCGCCCTCAGCAGCCTGCGGCAGCAACTGAGCCGCACCTATGCCCCCGCCATCGAGCGGGAACTGCTGGATCTGCTGGAGGCGGCCACGGGGCTGGGGGCAACCACGGCCCCCGCGCCGGCAGCGAAGGATGAAGGCTGGCGGGCCCTGGCCCCAGGCCTGGCCCTGGCCGCCAGCGGTGCCCTGGTGTTCTGCTGGGCCGGCAGCGCCCTGGATCGGGAACTGCTGGAGGGCTGGGGCTGGAGCGGCGGCATGGCCATGGTGGTGGTGCTGGGGCTGCTGCAGGCCCTG